>JALYLP010000206.1 GCA_030774195.1 Actinomycetota bacterium
GCTCAAGCCGGCTCTTCACGGTCCCGTCGAAGACCTGGTCGCCGACGCGGGCGACCGCGCCTCCGATCACCTCGGGGTCGACCAGTACCTTGAGGTCCACGGTCTTCCCGGTCGCCCGACCGAGTGCGCGGGCGAGCTCCGTCCGCTGCTCCTCGGTGAGAGGGATCGCGGTGCGCACCTCCGCGACCTCGTGGCTGCGGCGCTCCGCGGCCATGCGGGAGACGCCCTCCGCGATCTTGGCGAGCTGCCGGCCCCTCCCCTGCTCCAGCACGAACCCCAGCATGTTGACGGTGTGCGGGATCGCCTTGTCGCCGAGGAGGTCCTCCAGGACGGCCCTCTTGCGCTCCACCGGCAGGGCCGGATCGGTCAGGGCCTCGCGGAGATCGCTCGCGTTCTCGAGCGTTCGCCCGAAGCGGAAGAGCTCGTCCTCGACCTCGTCGAGCACTCCCTCTGCCTCCGCGACGAAAAGCAGCGCCCTCGCGTAGCCCTCTACCAGCTCGTCGCGTTCCGCCATCAGTTCGAGCTCCCGTTCGCACGTTGCGCGACCTGGTCGATGTAGTCCTGGATCAGCCGCTCGTGGCGACTCCGGTCGAGCTCCTCACCGACCACACGTCCGGCGAGCTCGACGGCGATCTCCGCGACCTGCCCGCGGAGTTCCGCGAATACCCGGTCGCGCTCTGCCCGGATCTCGTCCTGCGCGCGAGCGACGGTCGCCTGCGCCTCCTGCTCGGCCTTCGCCATGAGGTCCTTGCGGAGCTGCTCGGCGGTCTTCCGCGCTTCCTCGAGGATGCCGTTCGCCTCCTCTTTCGCGCGGGCGAGCTGCTCCCGATACCGGGCCAGCACCGCGTCGGCCTCGCGCTTCGCCCCCTCGGCTCGCTCGAGCTCGCCCTGGATCTTCTGCCGGCGTTCCTCGAGCAGGACGTTGATTCGAGGCAGCACCCATTTCCACGTGAAGAAGAAGAGGACCGCGAACGCGATCGCACCGACGAGCAGCTCCTGCCAGTGCGGATAGAGGTCGGCCTTGTCGTTGACTTCCGCCGCCGCGAGGACTGTGTTGATCCCGAGCACGCTCATCCCCTCTAGATGATGAACGAGAACGCGATGCCGAACAGCGCCAGGGCCTCGATCAGCCCGATACCGATGAACATCGTGGCTCGCACCTGGCCGGCATACTCCGGCTGACGAGCCATCGCTTCCACGGACTTCCCGATCAGGATCCCGAGCCCGATCCCCGGTCCGATGGCCGCGAGCCCGATGACGAGCCCCTTGCCGATCGACTTGATCGAGTCGAGGTTTCCTGTGACCTCGGCCAGCAACCGCACCATCCCAACGCCTCCCTTTCGCTAGTGCTCTTCGGCCATCGCGCCGCCGATATACGAGGCGGTGAGGATGGAGAAGATGAACGCCTGAAGAACGGATACGAAGACCTCGAAACCCACGAGCGCGACCGAGATCGCGAACGAGAACGGGGCGAAGATCGCGGTGAAGCCGCCCTCGAGCATCGCGACCGTCCCGAGGAAGAACACGGCGAGCAGGAAGTGCCCCGCCAGGAAGTTGGCCCAGAGTCGGACGGACAGCGTGATCGGCCTGATCACGATCGTCGTGACGAACTCGATCGGCACGAGAAGCACGTAGAGCGGCTTCGGGGCGCCCGGGGGGAAGAGCACGAGCTTCATGTAGCCGATGAATCCGTGCTTCTTGATGCCGACCACGTTGTAGGTGACCCACGAGACGATCGCGAGGATCAGCGGGAACGCGATGCGGCTGTTCGACGAGAAGTTGATGCCGGGGATGACCTCGAAGATGTTCCAGAAGAAGATCGCGAAGAACGCGGTGACGAGGAGCGGCATGTACGTGTCGGTCGCCGGGCCGAGCATCGGGGCCGCGATGTTCTCGCGAACGAACTGGATCCCCAGCTCGACCAGGCTCTGCATCTTGCCCGGCACCACGCTGGGCCTGCGGAGCCCGAAGTAGAAGAACGCCACGAACAGCGTGAAGCCGAAAAGGACCAGGAAGATGATGAAGTTCAGGCAGATGCCGACGCCGCCCACGCTGAACGACGGGCCCCAGCATCCCCAGACGAAGTCCTTCGTGGAGGGCGGCGTGAATGCCGCGAGGATCGCCCCGGTCATCGACGCGCGCCTTCGGGGCCCGCGGGGATCGTCCAGAGATCGGCCTGCATCCGGCCGGAGACCATCTTGATCTCGAACGCGAGCAGCACGATCGTCGCCGGGACGAGGGCGGCGACGAAGGCGACCACGGAGAACCAGCTCAGCTGCTGGAGCCCGAGGATGATCCCGACGACGATCCCCAAGCGGACGATGAAACCGCCCAGGGCGACGGCGTAGAGCACAACGAGCGAGATCCGGGCCGCATAGACGAGGGAGTACGCGTACGCGATGAAGTTCGCGAAGACCACGATCACGCCGAGCGCGGCGGAGGACGCCGCATCGCGACCGCCGACGAGGCCTCCCGCCAGCAGCGCCACCGCGAGCACAGGAACCGACAGCGGCAGCATGGTCCGCACCATCTCGCGCTCCGGTTCAGCTGTCGGCACGATCCTCCCTGCCGTACCTCAGGTACACGATGTACGTGGAACCAGCCGCACCGAGGATCCCTCCCGCAGCGGCGAACACGTGAGGAGTTCCCGCAGCAAGGTCGATCAGGTAGCCGATCCCTCCCCAGACCGCGACCCCCGCAATCATCGTGGCGGTGATCGACCAACCAGTTCCGATCCCGGCCCATCCGTTCCGCTGGTCGGTTCTCCGGGCCATGGGCGCCAAAGTATAGCGATGGTCCTTCCGGCCCGTCAAAATCTGCGATCGCGTTTCCGCAGCTAGATGGCCTTTTTCAGCCGTTTTCGGGACCGCTTGTGAATCCATTCACAAGGGGAGTCTACCCAACGAGCCATCCGCGGGAGACGGCCCGCGCGGCGGAGGCGCTCGGTTGCCGCTCAGGTACGCCGGCGCTGCGCGACCACGTTGAGGATCGCCGCGATGACCCCCGCACCGAACAAGAGGGTTCCCATGGCGTTCACCTGCGGGGGCAAGCCGATCCGGGTCGCGCCGAACACCCAGATCGGGAAGGTCTCCACCTGCCCCGAGACGAAGTTCGTGATGACGAAGTCGTCGAGGGACAGCACGAACGCCAGCAGGAAGCCCGCCAAGATCGCAGG
>JALYLP010000207.1 GCA_030774195.1 Actinomycetota bacterium
CCGCCGGCGCCCCCGCGAACGCCCGCGATCCGAACGTCGTCCGCATCCCCGCGACATCGGTCATGTCCTTCACGAGGAGCGGCAGCCCCGCGAGCGCCCCGGCCTTCGCACCGTCGGCGATCGCGGAGTCCAACCCGCGAGCGTCCTCGAGCGCTTCATCGGCGCGAAGCGCCACAACGGCCCCCAGGTCGGGGTCGAGCGCATCGATCCTCCGCAGCGACTCGGAGACGAGCTCGTGCGCGCTCACGCGCCGTTCGCGGACAGACGCGGCCAGCTCACGGAGCTCCATCCTTTGCTCGCCGGCCATCCCCAAGACCTCCGTCAGCCGGGGCCCGTCGCGTTCGCTTCTGCGATCCAATGGGGCGAGCGTCGTCGGTAGAGGCCGTAGGCGATCGGGCCGACGGCGATCGGCAACCAGTACGACACCAGCCGATACGCCAGGGTCGCGAGCGTCGCCTGCGCCGCGGGGACCCCGGCGAGCACCAGCGTCGCGGCGAGTCCTGCCTCGACGAACCCCAGACCGCCGGGGGTGATCGGGATCAACCCGAGGACGACTCCCGAGACGTACGCGAGGAGCACGAGGGATGCCTTCGGACGCGCACCGGCGGCGACGAGCGCTGCGAGCAACGCGAGGTAATCGAACAGGACGTTCCCGGCCGAGCGGAGGATCGCCTGCCCCCATCGCTCCCCGAGCGTCGCCCTGACGACGTCGCGTGCGCGCGTGAGCCGCTCGTCGAAGCCGGTGAGCGGCGGACGCATCCGCAGCACGGCGTTCCGGACCCGCTCGAAGACGCGCGCCGCCCACACGATCGGCCGGTCGGCCAACAGGAGCGCGGCGCCGGCGGCGATCAGCAGGACGAAGGCTCCGACGCCGAGCCATGCGGCTCGTGCCAGGCCTCGGTTGACCGCGACGCCGCCGAGGATCGCCGGAACCGAGAGCAGCGGAAGCGCGAAGACCGTGGCGACGTTGATCAGCGACACGGCCGTGAGCCCGGTCGCGATGCGGGTCGGCTCCATCCCGCCGGCGACCAGCAGCCGGTACTGCAACGCCGCACCGACCGCGTTCCCACCCGGGAGGAGCCGGCTGACCGAGTTCCCGGCGAGCTGCGACGTCCCGATCAGGAAGTACCTGCGCGATCGCAGACAGAGACCGATCAGGGTCCAGATACAGAGGAAGCTCGCGATCTCGAAGGCCGCCATCACGAGGAACCATCCGGGGTTCACGTGGCGCAGTTCCTGGAACGAGCCGAAGACCGCGACCAACGAAGGCCACACCACGTAGAAGCCGATCAGGGCGACGAAGAGCGCGACGATCCGGCCGGGCGAGACCACACGGGGCCTGGCCGGTACGCTCCGGGTCTCGGCCGGGTCCGTCACACGGCCAGCGTCCCTTCCCGGACGCTCCGTCGTCAACGGCACCGCTTCCGTAGCATCGGGCCGTGACCAGGTCGGAGGAACTCTTCGCCCGCGCGGGAACGGTGATCCCGGGCGGCGTCAACTCCCCCGTTCGAGCGTTCGGCGCGGTGGGCGGCACCCCCCGTTTCCTCGATCGTGGCGAGGGCGCGCACGTGATCGACGTCGACGGGAACCGGTACGTCGACCTCGTCGGCTCGTGGGGTGCGCTGCTCTTCGGACACGCCCACCCCGAGATCGTCGAGGCGGCATGCGCGGCGGCGGCCAAGGGCACGACCTTCGGGGCGCCGACCGAGGGCGAGGTCGAGCTGGCCGGCCGCATCGTGGACGCGCTCCCGGGGGTCGAGCTCGTCCGGCTGGTCTCGAGCGGGACCGAGGCCGCGATGTCCGCCGTCCGCGTGGCGCGCGCCGCGACCGGACGCGAACGGATCCTGAAGTTCGACGGCTGCTACCACGGACATGCCGACGCGTTCCTGGCCGGCGGGGGCAGCGGTCTCGCGACGTTCGGGATCCCCCGCTCCCCGGGCGTGACCGAGGGTTCGGCGAGGGACACGATCACGGCGCCGTTCAACGACCTGGACGCCGTGGACCGCATGCTCGACGAAGCCGGCGGCGGACTCGCCGCGGTCATCGTCGAGCCGGTCGCGGCCAACATGGGAGTGATCCCACCCGACGAGGGGTTCCTGGAAGGCCTCCGCGCTCGATGCACGGAGAGCGGGAGCGTCCTGATCTTCGACGAGGTGATCACGGGGTTCCGCATCGGCTACGGCGGGGCACAGACGCGCTGGAGCGTCACGCCCGACCTGACGACGCTCGGCAAGGTGATGGGCGGCGGGTTCCCGTGCGGCGCCTTCGGCGGCCGGCGGGATCTGATGGAGCGACTCGCGCCGAACGGGCCCGTCTACCAGGCCGGGACGCTCAGCGGGAACCCGGTTGCCGTCGCGGCGGGGATCGCGACGCTCGACCTCGCGCGGCGCTTCGACCCGTATCCGGGGCTGGAACGCACGGCCGAGACGTTGGCGACGGGACTCGAGGCGGCGTTCAGGCCGCGACCATTCCCCGTCAGCGTCGGCCGAGCGGGCTCGCTCCTCAGCCTGTTCTTCACCGACGGACCGGTCCGGAATTTCGACGACGCGAAGGTTGCGGATCACGATCGATACGCCCGATTCTTCCATCACATGCTGGACCGGGGGATCGCCCTTCCGCCCTCGGGCTACGAGCTGTGGACGCTCGGGACCGAGCACGGCC
>JALYLP010000208.1 GCA_030774195.1 Actinomycetota bacterium
GGCAGCAGATGCGATGGCTGGCCTTCGTCGGCGGCGTCGCCGGTGCGCTCTTCGTGCTCACGGTCCTCGCCGGCTTCGTTGCGAACAAGGGCGGACTCCCGTTGTTCCCCGTGTTCGGCGGGCTCACGTTCGCGACGATCGCGCTCGGCGTCCCCGCGGCGTACGGGATCGCGATCTTCCGGTACCGGCTCTACGACCTCGACCTGGTGATCCGCAAGACAGTGGTCTTCGGCGTGCTGGCCGTGTTCATCACGGCGGTCTACGCGCTGGTGGTGGGGGGCATCGGAGCGATCGTCGGCTCGAGGTCGAGCACGGTGTTGTCGTTCGCGGCGGCGGCGGTGCTGGCCGTCGCGTTCCAACCCGTCCGAGATCGAGCGCGGCGGTTCGCCGACCGCGTCGTGTACGGCAAACGGGCGACGCCATACGAGGTCCTCGCCGAGTTCTCCGACCGGATGAGCGAGACCTACGCGACGGACGACGTGCTCCCCCGGATGGCGCACGTTCTCGGGAGCGGGACCGGCGCGCTCACCGCACGGGTCTGGCTCCGGGTGGGGGGCGAGCTGCGGTCCGCGGCCTCCACCGACGAGACGGCCTCGAAGCCGATGATGATCGCGGGCGATGAGCTGGCCGACTTCCCTCCCGGAGAGCAGGCCTTCGAGGTGCGCCACCACGGCGAGCTGCTCGGCGCGCTCTCGGTCATCATGCCCGCGGCCGACCCGATGAACCCGGCGAAGGACAAGCTCGTGCGCGACCTCGCGGCGCCGGCTGGGCTCGTCCTCCGCAACGTCCGGCTGATCGAGGAGCTACGAGCCTCGCGCCAACGGCTGGTCGTCGCCCAGGACGAGGAGCGGCGCAAGATCGAGCGGAACCTGCACGACGGAGCGCAGCAACAACTGGTCGCGTTGCAGGTGAAGCTGCGTCTCGCCGAGGAGTTGCTCGAACGTGACGCGACCAAAGGCCAAGAAGCGATCGCTGCCCTGCAGGCCGACACGAACGGTGCGCTCGAGAATCTCCGCGATCTCGCCCGCGGGATCTATCCGCCTCTCCTGGCCGACCAGGGGCTCACGGCCGCGCTCGAGGCGCAAGCTCGCAAGACCACGGTGCCGACCAGCGTCGAAGCCGACGACCTCGGCCGATACGCTCCCGAGGTGGAGGCGACCATCTACTTCTGCACGCTCGAGGCGCTCCAGAACGTGGCGAAGTACGCCGCGGCCACGCGGACGCTGATCCGGCTCGGCCGCGAGGATGGAGTCGTGACGTTCGAGATCGAAGATGACGGAGCGGGCTTCGATGCCCGGGCTACCGGCTACGGCACCGGCCTGCGAGGGATGGCGGACCGACTGGACGCCATCGGAGGATCGCTCGAGGTACGGAGTGCCCTGGGCAGGGGAACGACGATCGCGGGACGGGTCCCGATCACGACGAGGGTAGGGACCCGGTGACCGACCGGACCAGGATCATCGCCGCGCGCACGTTGTGGATCGCGGGTATCGGTTTCGCGCTCATCGATGTCGCGTTCGCCATCTCGAGCTACTCGATCACGAACCGTCAGTACTCGGTCGGGGACGCCACGTTCTACATCATCGCCGCCGTCGTGAGCGTCGTGTACGGGACGGTCGGCATGCTCGTGACCACTCGCCATGGGTCCGCGCTCGGATGGATCTTCGGCGTGATCGGGATCAGCTTCGCCGTGGGTCCGTTCGCCGAGGAGTACGTGCTCTTCGCGACGGTCGCCCATCCGGGATCGCTCCCCGGACCCGAGTGGGTCTCGTTGCTCGCCGGCGTCTACGCGATCGGAGCAGCAAGCATCGCGTTGGTCCTGCTGCTGTTCCCCGACGGACACCCACCGTCGCCGAGGTGGCGATGGCTGCAGTGGACCCTGCCTGCCGCCGTGCTCACGGCGGTCGCGGCGTACGCGTTCATCCCGGGTCCACTCAACGGGGCGCAGGGCGACCTGGGAGTTCGACTCGTCAACCCCATCGGCATCGAGGGCGCCAAACCGTTCCTGGACCTCGTGGTCGGGATCTGCGCTCCCATCGCCGTCGTCTGCGGGCTGCTCTGCGGCGTGGCGCTCGTTCTGCGCTTCCGGCGCTCGCGGGGCGACGAACGCCAGCAGATGCGTTGGGTGGCGTACATGGGCGGGGCCATCGTCGCGTCCTTCGTGCTGGGGGCCGTGGGCGGGATCTTCGGTAGCAACGGGGTCAGCGACATCATGTGGCTCCTGTTGATCCTGTCCATCGGTTTCGGCGTTCCGATCGGATTCGCGATCGCGATCTTGCGCTACCGGCTGTACGACCTCGACATCGTGGTCAAGAAGACGGTGGTGTTCGCCCTCATCGCGACCTTCACCACGCTCGTGTACGTCGTCGCGCTCGTGGCGATCCCCACGCTCCTCGTAGGAGTGGGATCGGGGAGCGGGTTCAGTCCGCTCACGTTCGCATCGACCATCGTGATCGCGATCTTGTTCCAGCCGGTGCGACGCCGGGCTCGCAAGCTGGCCGACCGCGTGGTCTACGGTCGCCGAGCAACGCCGTACGAGGTGCTCTCCGAGTTCTCCGATCGTCTCTCCGAGGCGTACTCGACGGACGATGTCTT
>JALYLP010000209.1 GCA_030774195.1 Actinomycetota bacterium
CTCCATAGGCGCCGTCGACGTGCATCCACACTCCATGTTCCGCGCAGACGTCCGCAACGCCCGCGAGGTCGTCCACGATGCCGGCATTCGTGGATCCGGCGCTCGCGACCACCGCGAAGAGGCCGTCCATGTCCGAGCGACCGATCGCGGTGCGGAGGGCGGGGCCGGTGAGCCGTCCTCGCTCGTCGCTCGGTACGACCACGACCTCGGCGTCCATCACCCGAGCTGCGGACGCGACGGACGAGTGCGCCGTGTCGCACGCGGCGATCGTCCACCGCAACGGTCGTCCGGAGCGCGCGACGCTTGCGGCGTGTCGGGCCGCCACCAGCGCCGACAGGTTCCCCGCCGTCCCTCCCGAGACGAAGACGCCACCCGCCGAGGACGGGAGGCCCGCGAGGTCAGCGATCCAGCGGAGTGTCTCGTTCTCCGCCCATACGGCGCCGGCCCCTTCGAGCCAGCTTCCCGCGTACGTCGATGACGCACTGATCACCAGGTCGAACAGCACGCTCGCCTTCGTGGGCGCGCCCGGAACGAACGCGAGGAAGGCCGGATGGTCCGTGGAGATGGTGGCGGGGGCCAGGATCTCGGCCCACACACGAAGCGCTTCCTCGCCGCCGATCCCATCAGAGGTGATCGTGAGGCCAGCGCGCCGAGCGAGCTCATCCGCCGACGTAGGGCCGTCGAGCGGAACCGCGTTTGCGATGCGCGCCCGCGCGTAGGCCATGATGGCCCGCGCGAGGTCTTCGGTGTCCTCGTCGAACCCGTGCACACGCTAGGCCGTGAGGGCCTGGCAGAACTCGCCGAAGGCGTCCACGTAGGTCCGGATGTCTTCCTCGGTGTGCTGCACCGAGATCGTCCACTGCTCCTCGTCCCCGGGGGTCATGAAGATGCCCCTGTTGACCATCCACGGGTAGGAGGCCCAGTAGAGCTCGGGCTGCGTCTCCAGGAAGTCGCGGTAGTTCGTGAGCTTCTCCGCACGGTAGGACACGCAGCCCTTGGCGCCTAGATCCACCGTGTGCGCGGGGACGCCGGTCTCCGAGATCGCGCGGCCGCATCCTTCGGCCAGCACCTGTCCGAGCTTGCCCAGGTGGTCGTAGGCGTCCTTCGTCAGGACCTGCGTGAGCGCCGCGAGCCCTGCCGCCGACGAGAGCGGGTTGCCGTTGAACGTGCCCTGCTGGGCGGCGCCCTTGCCGACCCATTCCATATAGCGGGCTTCGCCGCCGAACGCACCGATCGTCGAGCCGCCACCGATCGCCTTCGCGTACGCGGCCAGGTGCGGCCGCACCCCGTAGCGCTCGGTCGTACCGCCGTAGGCGATCGTGCCGCCGCACTTGACCTCGTCGTAGACCAGAACGGCGCCGTGCCTCTCACAGGCGTCCCGGAGGGCCTGCAGATACCCCGGGTTCGGCTCCACGATGCCGATGTTCATCATCACGGGCTCGAGGATCACCGCGGCGACCTCGCCCTCGTTGTCCGCGAGCGCCTGCTCGACCGCGCTCGCATCGTTGAACGGCACGATGATCACGGTGTCCCAGAGCGCATGCGGGATACCCTTGGAGGTCGGCTCCGTCGTGTACCACGCTTGGCCGTCGGCCCCTGTATGGAACCGCATATCCAAGACGTCGGCTTCCGGCACGACGGAGAACAACACGGAGTCGTGGTGGCCGTGGTAGGACCCTTCCATCTTGATGATCTTGTCCCGCCCGGTCGCGGCGCGTGCCACGCGGAGCGCGTCCATCGTCGCCTCGGTTCCCGAGTTCACGAAGCGCATCTGCTCCAGCTGGAACCGCTCGCAGATCGCCTCGGCGAGCGCCACGGTGTCCGGTGTGGTGACGGCGAAGTGGATCGCGTTCTGGGCGGCTTTCGTCAGGGCTTCCACGATCTTCGGGTGCGCATGCCCGACGATGTTGACGCCGAAGCCGCCGTGGAAGTCCTTGTACTCGGTGCCGTCCACGTCCCAGACGCTCGAGCCTTTGCCTCGCTGGAGGTAGATCGGGTAGGGGTCGCCGACCTGGAAGTTCGAGGACACGCCGCTCGGAAGGCTCTTAGACGCCCGCGCGTACAACTGCTTCGATCCGGGCGTCGTGCTGAAGAGTTTCCCGGTTTCTTCCTCGGCGATCTCCGCCGCACGCGCCTTGAGCCGCTCAAGGTCCACGACTATCACCTCCTGAGCCGCGCAGCCTACCTGGGGCCCTGTCGCGGAGGCAATCCGGCCGCCCTCAACGGTAGTTCGTGAACTGGAGCGCGATCCCGAAGTCGTGCTCCCTGACCGCGCGGATCGCGGCCTGCAGGTCGTCCCTCGACTTGCTCATCACCCGGACCTGGGAGCCCTGGATCTGGGTCTGGATCTTCGGGACGACCTGCCGGACGTGCTTGGAGATCTCCTTCGCCTTCTCGTCGGAGATCCCGGTCACGAGCGAGATGGTCTGGCGGACCGATCCTTTCGCGGCCGGCTGGACCTCACCGGGCTGCAGCGCCTTCAGGGGCACCTCTCGGCGGATCGCCTTCTCCTGGAGGACCTGATACGCAGCCTTGAGGCGGTCTTCGGTCGCCGAATGCAGCTCGATCTTCTCGTCCTCGAGCGTGAGCGCCGTGTCGGTGTTCTTGAAATCGAACCGCTGGTGGATCTCGCGGGACGCTTGATCGACCGCGTTGCGAACCTCCTGCAGGTCCACCTCCGAGACGATGTCGAACGAGCTCTGGGCCATGGGCGCAGGATAACGGTTGCTATCATCGCCGGTCGGGGCGGGTGCCCGAGCGGCCAAAGGGAGCGGTCTGTAAAATCGCCGGCACAGCCTACGGAGGTTCGAATCCTCCCCCGCCCACCGACTGTGATGTCTCGAGACATCGACGACACCTGTCTCACGACATCCTTGCACCCTTGGCGTCCCCTAGGCCCTGGTAGGTCTTGGTCGGGTCGATCGTGAGCTCGCGGATCAGCTCGCCATCTTCG
>JALYLP010000210.1 GCA_030774195.1 Actinomycetota bacterium
GCGCTCCCCTTCAGCCGGATGCGCAACGCGGCAAGCACCGAGGCGTGACGCTCGGATAGACCCTGGGCGACCTTGATCTCGGTCAGGGCTTGCTCCGCCATGTCGAGGAGTTCCTCGTCGTCCACGAGGCAAGTCTGACACGAGGGCCGACGCTCGACCGAACGAACTACGCCTCGACGAGGATCACCAACGTTTCGGGCAGTACGCCGTCATACGCCATCGCGTCGGCCATCTCCTTGTTCTGCATCGCGGCCATGACGACATCCATGTCGGCAACGTCCATGAGTACGGCCACTTGGGTCGGGTTCTGCGGGTCGACGAAGGTCCGGATGTTGGTGACGCCGAGGGGGCCGAAGACCTCTTCGCGCTTCGGCGAGGAGAGCCAATGATCCTTGTCTTTCACGTCGTGGTGCGCGATCACTGTTGGCACGGTGTCTCCTTCGCGTCGTGGGCTCAGCGGTAGCGCCGGCCCGGGACGGCGAATGCTACGCCTTCGTGCCATTTTCCGCGCGCTCCGATACCGCTCGTCTCGCTGCCCGACGGTGATCGCTTCGTGATCGAGGTCGTCGCCGCTACCCGGCGTCAACGCTGGACGGCTCCGGGAAGGTGGTCTTCAGCGGGAACGCTCGCTCGGTCGGGCCATCCGTACGGAGGGTGTGCAACCGATCGATGGCCTCTTGCACGGTGGGAACGGTCCCGGGCGAGATCCACCACACCGCGAGGTGCGCTTCGCCCGCCCGCTCGAACCACTCGGCCTTCCGGCCGAGATACGCCTTGTGTGCCGACGCGTAGACGAACGTACGGAGTGCCGCAAGCGACTCCCACCGAGAGGTTGACGATGATCATGTCGTCGTCGAAAGCCCGGATCGAAGTCGCGTCGCCGGTCTCGGTCTGCAGCCGCCACGCGAACCCCGGGCTCGCGTCGGCGAGCGCGTTGATCGGCTCGAGGTTGGCCACGAACTCGGATGACTGCGGCGAGTCGAGCGGCGCGCGCGCAGCTTCGCCACGTTCAACTGCGCGACGTGGAACTCCGTCCTCGGACCGTAGCAGGGTCAGTCGGACCGCACCCAGACGTCCCACTCGGCGACCTCGCGGAACCCGAGCTGTGCATACACGCTGACGGCCCCCTCCCCCGCGTGCAGCCAGGCGAGATCGGCGGGGAAGGCCCGTGCGGCAATCACCGAGAGTGCGGAGGCGATCCCGCGCCGACGTGCGCTGGGGACCACCCCGACGCCCAAGATCCCGACGGCGCTATCACGCAGGTGGGCCGACGCGATGCCGACGGGCTCGTCGCCCTCCCAGGCGACGAACGTTCGCGCGCCCTCCCCGGCGTGCGAGGCAGGGCCGTAGAAGCGTTCCGGGATCTCGGAACTGCTCTCGACCTCCGCGGGATCGAGGAGGGTGCGCTCGACACGAGCGACGGCAGATGTGCCTCGCGCGTCGCTCACCGACTCCACCCGAACGCCCTCGGGCAGCGATCGCTCGGGAAGGTCGTCGATACGCACGGCCATCGCCGGCCAGGAGAAGAGCAGCGAGAAGCCCGCGGACCGGATCGCCTGGTCGATGCTCGGGTGCCGTCCGACGGCGACGTCCATCCCGAGCACCCGGTCGCGTGCTCGGAACTCGGCTTCCGCAGCAGCGAGGGCGGCCGAAGGATCGCTCGGCTCGGTGACCACGAGGACCGAGTTGACGGGCGGATCGGGGACGTTCGCGAACGCGAGCAAAAGACCGTCGATCTCCACGACCTCGGCGCCCGGGACGTTGGCCCGCCGCTGCCGTTCGGCCTCCACGAAACCCAACGCGATCCGTTCCCCGACGTCCTGCACGCGACGAAGTCTCGCAGGTACGTCCCCTGGCCGAGGTCCGCGCCTACCAGCGTTCGCCAGGTTCTCGGGACCTCCAGGTCGATCGTGAGGTCGGCGAACACGGCGCGAACCTCGAGCCGACCACCGAGCGCCTCGACGTAGGACCGGAGATTGGAGAGGAAGACGTCGTCCTGATGCTCGATCCGCGACACGTTCGGTTG
>JALYLP010000211.1 GCA_030774195.1 Actinomycetota bacterium
AGCCGGAACGGCTCGCCCTCGTCCGTCGTGGCCTCCTCACCGGCGAAGGCCGCTCGAAGCATCACGACGGTTGCTCGCAACCGATCGAGGGCGCCCCGCACCGCCGGGCCGCTGCCGATCCCGAGGATCAGCCTGCCGTTCGACCGTTCCTGGACCGTCGCCCCGGCCTGCGCGAGCAGTCGCGATGAGCGCGCGGGAAGGGGCAGGACGCCGCTTCCGAGCAGGAGCCCGCCAGTTTCCCCCGCGATCCCGGTGAGCGCTGCGAGCACGTCGCGCGAACCCACCTCCGGCATGAACATCGCCCGATACCCGAGGGACTCACCGATCCGCGCGAGTCCGGACAGGTGACCCCACGGATATGGGTCGCGGAGCGCGAACGCGATGCCGGTGATCCGGTCGAAGGCCGCCATATGCTCGGATGGTGACAGACCGATGGAGCAGGTGACCTTCACGACCGAGGACGGGATCCGCCTCGAGGGGGAGCTGCGGATGCCCGACGGTACGCCCCGTGGTGCAGCCGTGATCTGTCACCCCCACCCTCGGCACGGCGGGTCGAAGGATCATCCGCTCCTCTGGGCGATCCGCAACGACCTGGCCGCGGCGCGCGGGCTGGCGGTCCTCGGGTTCAATTTCCGCGGCGTCATGGGCTCATCCGGTACCTACGGAGGCGGGCGCGACGAGCTCCGGGACACCCGCGCGGCGATCGAGGCCGCCCGGTCGCACTCCGGACTGCAGGACCCCCCGACGATCGTCGTCGGGTGGTCCTTCGGCGCGAGCGTCGCCCTCCGCGAGGCGCTCGACGACGCGCGGGTGAGCGCGCTCGCGCTCGTGGGGATCCCGCTCCGCCCGGGTGACGTCGAGATGCCTCCGCTCCCCGATCGTACGGATCTGCGGCTCTTCGCACGGCCCGCCGTGCTCCTCGCCGGCGAGCACGACGAGTACGCGCCGCCGGAGGACCTCCGCGCGTACGGCGCGCTGTTCCCGCAGGCCGAGGTCGTCGTCGTTCCGGGAACCGATCACTACTTCTGGCGTCGTGAGAAGGAGGCCGCGTCGGTCATCGGCGCGTTCGCCGACCGGGTCCTCAGTCGCCCGTGAAGGAGCCGGCGTCACGTGAGGTGTGACCGTTCGTTCGCGGGTCCATCCTCGGCTCGCGCCGGGGGCGCCAGATCCAGACGAACGGCAGCACGATGAACACCCCACCGAAGAGCCCCGGCCACACGAGGATCCCGAGGACGAGGGAGACCGCGCATACGGCGACCCAGAACAGCGGGTTCCCCCACCACGGCTGCTCCGGGAGGGACCTTTCCCGTGCCCGCGACCCGGCGATCGCGGCATGCATCGGTCCCTGCTCGCGGGTCACGCGCCGGGCGGCAGCTCGCTGACGGAACACGATCAAGAATCCAAGGCCGAGCGCGACGGTGGTGACGAAGGGCAGGAACGCGTAGATCGACGGTTCCGTGGCGATGATCACCCCCCGAGGCTACCCCCGACGCGCGGCTCGGACGTTCTAGAGCGGGACCGGCCTCGCGGTCGCGGCCCGGCGGAGACGGCGCAGTCCGAAGTGACGCTCGATCCCTCCCAGGAGCCCGTAGTGGGTGAACGAAGCCCTCCTCACGGCGTGACCGATCCCCGGTCCTCGCGCCGCGCAGAAGATGTGGTTGCTCCCCTCGCCCTCGTCGAAAGTGATCACCACGACGGCGCCGAGCGCCAGGAGCTGCGGAACGTGGTTGTGCAACCAGCGGTCTCCGGTGGCCACCGAACAGTCGTGCATGTCATGGCAGAGGTTGGGCGTGACGAACGTCAGATCGGGGAGGCGTCGGGGAAGCGTTCTTGGGTACGGATGGTCGTGCCGCGGGCAATCGCGCGGGAACAGATCACGGAAGTAGGCCGCGGGGTTGTGACGCACGGCGTAGGGGCTCGCGTTGTGCACGACGCATCGACCCGGCATCGATTCCTCCCACGACCGCCACGTCCCGCCCGTGGCCCTGAGCTGCTCGAAGATGTTCTTCGACCGGAACGAACGGGGCGGACAGGCGTCGCTGGTACATCCCAGGGTCGAGCCCGACGTGATCGCGAGGTAGTTCGGGAGCGACGGATGGCTCACCGCACTCATGTGCGTGAACGACGTCCCCCGTTGCGCGAACCGGTTCAGGTACGGAGCCGACGCGCTGCCCGCGATCTGGCCGTAGCTGTGGTTCTCCATCAGGATCAGGACCACGGGCGCGGGGCCGACCCGCGATGCGGCCGGCGGGCCGGCGGGTCGGGTGCCCGCGGTGGACGACGCGACGGCCTGGGTGGACGATGGCGTCGCGCACGCCGAGGCCGCGGTCGCCAACACCACCACAGCCGACAGCAGCCACGTCCGCGCGGAACCTCGCGCTAAAGCGGCACGTGCGACAGCACCATGATGCGAGGCTCGGTCATCTCCTCCATCGCGAATCGCAGGCCCTCGCGGCCGAAGCCCGAGTCCTTCGAACCTCCGTACGGCATCTGGTCAGCGCGGAACGCCGAGACGTCGTTGATGATGACGCCGCCGACCTCGATCGTGCGGTGCGCCTCGAACGCGCGGTTGATGTCGTTCGTGAACACCCCGGCCTGCAGCCCGAACTTCGAATCATTCACGAGGTCGAGCGCATCCTCGAAGGTCTCGTACGGGCTGATCGTGACGACCGGGCCGAAGACCTCCTCGCGGCAGACCTTCATCTCAGGCTTCACGTCGGACAGCAGCGTGGGCTGGAAGAACGGACCCTCGCCGGTCCCACCCGTGAGGATCTCGGCACCCTGGGAGACGGCCTCCTGGACCCACTCGCCGATCCGGTCGACCTCCTGACGCTGGATAACCGGGCCGACGTCGACCGTCGGATCGAGCGGATCGCCGACCTTCAGCTGCTGCACCTGCTTCGTCAGGAGCTCGGCGAACCGGGGGTAGACGTCGCTCGCGACGTACACACGCTGGACGCTGATGCAGCTCTGTCCGGCCTGGTAGTACCCGCCGAACGCGATCCGTTGGGCGGCGAAGTCCAGATCGGCGTCGGAGTGCACGATCACGCCGGCGTTCCCGCCCAGCTCGAGCGTGACGCGCTTCTTCGGATCGAGGCCCTTCAGGTACCAGCCGATCTCGGACGAGCCGGTGAAGCTGATCTTGCGGAACCGCTCGTCGCGGGCCATACCATCCGCGACCTTCGAGCTGACGGGCAGGACCTGGAACATGCCCTTTGGCAGATCCGTCTCGTCGAAGAACTCAGCCAGGCGGAGCGACCCGATCGGCGTGGCCGACGCCGGTTTCACGGTGATCGGAGCGCCGACGCCGAGCGCCGGGGCGACCTTGTGCGCGACCAGGTTGAGCGGGAAGTTGAACGGCGTGATCCCGAGTACAGGTCCCAGCGGGAACCGGCGAAGCACCCCCACGCGTGACCCGAGCGACTGTTCCGTATCCAGCCGCATCAGCTCGTCGTCACCGTGGCGGATCACCTCCGATGCCCATCGGAAGGTTGAGATCGCGCGCGTCGCCTCGACCTTCGCCCACTTGATCGGCTTGCCGCCCTCGCGGGCGATCAGCTCGGCGTTCTCATCCACCGTCTCTGCGAGCCGCTTCGAGATGTGGTCGAGGGCCTCCGAGCGCGTCCACACGGGGAGCTTCTTGGACTCCTCGAAGGTGGACGCGGCCGTCGCCATCGCTTCCTCGACGTCGGCTGCGGTCGGGACCGCGACCTCGGCGACCACGCTGTCGTCGAACGGGCTCTTCACCTCGAACGTTCCCTCGCCGGTGCGCCACTCACCGTTCACGAGATACGGACGGACCGTCATGTCTGCTCACCACCTCTCATCGCGACGGGGCGCCACACGGACGCCCCGCTGCCGCGTCGTCGCCGGTCGCTCAGTCAAGAGACACCATCACGTGCTTGATGTTCTGGTAGTCCTCGAGCGAGTAGACGCTCATGTCCTTGCCGTGACCGGACTGCTTGTAACCACCGTGGGGCATCTCCGGTGTGAGCGGGATGTGCGTGTTGACCCAGACGCAGCCGTACTGGAGGCGGCGGGCCATCCGCATCGCGCGACCGACGTCGCGCGTCCACACGCTGGCGGCCAACCCATAGTCCACACCGTTCGCCCACGCGAGTGCCTGCTCCTCGTCGCTGAATCGCTGGACCGTCACGACCGGACCGAAGACCTCCCGCTGCACGATCTCGGAGTCCTGTGTCGGGTTCGCGACGACGGTGGGCGTGTAGTAGAACCCCTCGTCCCCCATCGCCTTGCCCCCGGTGAGGACCTCCGCGCCGGCCTCCTGCGCCCGCTCGACGAACCCCTCGACCCGCTCGAGCTGTTCCTTCGAGATCATGGAGCCGACGGCGACGTCGGGATCGAAGGCGCCACCGACCTTGAGGCCCTGGACGGCCGGGACGAGGTCGCCGAGGACTTTGTCGTAGACCTTGTCGCCGACGAGGACGCGGCACGCCGCGGTGCAATCCTGCCCGGCGTTGAAGTACCCCGCGATCGAGATCCATTCGACGACCGCGGCCAGGTCCGCATCGTCGAACACGACCACCGGCGCCTTCCCGCCCAGCTCGAGGTGCACCCGCTTGAGGGTGTCGCTCGCGTTCGCGTGGATCAGCTTGCCGGTCGCGACGTCGCCGGTCAGCGACACGATACCCACGTCCGGATGCCGCACGAGCCTGTCGCCCACCGGGACGCCGTCGCCGGTGATCACGTTGAAGACGCCGGGCGGGAAGATGTCCGAGGCCAGCTCCGCGAGCTTGAGCGCCGTGAGGGGCGTCAGCTCCGAGGGCTTGAGCACGACCGTGTTGCCCGTGGCGAGCGACGGTCCGATCTTCCACACGGCCATCATCAGCGGGTAGTTCCACGGCGCGATCAGTCCCGCGACCCCGATGGGCTCGCGGCGGATGAACGAGGTGAACCCGGCCATGTACTCGCCCGCGCTGCGTCCTTCCAGCGTGCGCGCGGCGCCCGCGAAGAACCGCAGGTTATCGACGATGGGCGGGATCTCCTCGGACATCGTGAGCTCGTAGGGCTTGCCGGCGTTCTCCGCCTCGAGCTTGACGATCTCCTCGGCGTGCTCCTCGACCTTGTCGGCCAGCTTGAGCAGCGCGAGCTGGCGGTCCTTCGGGGTGGAGTCGAACCAGGTGCTCTCGAACGCCCGCTTGGCGGCGGCGACCGCCTTGTCCGTGTCCTCCGCGGTTCCCTCCTGGACCGACGCGATCACGGCTCCGGTATGCGGGCTGATGATGTCTCGGGTCTGCCCGTCCGACGAAGACACCCACTCGCCGTCGATGAACATCTGATAGCTGTCAGCCATATGGCCCTCCTGGTCGTCCACGACCGCTCCGAACAGCCAGTATCCCGCGTTCGCGCCGATCGACACCACCGCCGGAACGGCCGGGCTTGACCCTCGGGCGAGCCGGACGGACCATGGAGGTCAGTTCCGGGAGGTGGTCCGATGCACCGGTACTTGGTCGTCGCGAACCGGACGCTGGCGGGCGCCCATCTGTTCGAGCAGCTCAGCGAGCTCACGCGACATGATCGATGCTCGTTCCACGTCGTCGTCCCGGCCGAGCCCCCGAGGAACCACGCCTGGACCGAGTCCGAAGCGAGGTCGATCGCGGCCGCCCGGCTGGAGCAGGCGCTCGCGCGGTTCGCGGCCCTCGATGCCGACGTGGACGGCGAGGTGGGCGACGCCGACCCCGCCCTCGCCGTCGAGGACGTCCTCCTTCGCGGGGATACCTTCGACGCGATCGTGCTCTCCACGCTCCCGCCGGGCCCATCGCGGTGGCTCCGCCTCGACCTCCCCCACCGCCTCGAGGGCAGGACCGGGCTCCGTGTGATCCACGTCGTCGGCCATGCCGAGTCGGCGGCAGCCGGCTCGGGGTGACCGGGTGACTCCGGCTCGTCGGAAATGCAGACTGTGCTGATGGACATCCCGCAGGAACGCAAGCTCGTCACCGAGGTCCCGGGGCCCAAGAGCACCGCCCTGTTCGAACGTCGCGCGGCGGCGATCCCACCGGGGGTCGCCAACATGCATCCGATCGTGACGGCACGTGCGTCCGGCGCGATCGTCGAGGACGTCGACGGGAACCGCCTGATCGACCTCGCCACCGGCATCTCGGTGCTGAACGTCGG
>JALYLP010000212.1 GCA_030774195.1 Actinomycetota bacterium
GGGCCGACACCCGTGTCGGCCCTGATCCACGCCGCGACCATGGTCGCGGCGGGGATCTACCTGGTCGCGCGGACGTTCCAGGTGTTCGTGAGCGCCGATCCGGTCGCGCTGCACGTCGTCGCGATCATCGGCGCGATCACGTTGCTCCTTGCCGCGTTCCTCGCGCTGGTGCAGGACGACATCAAGAAGGTGCTCGCGTACTCGACGATCTCGCAGCTCGCGTACATGGTGGCCGCGTTGGGCGTGGGCCCCGACGGCTACCCGGCGGCGATGTTCCATCTGTTCACGCACGCGTTCTTCAAAGCCCTGCTGTTCCTCGGCGCCGGGTCGGTGATCCACGCGGTGCACTCGAACAACATGAGCGAGATGGGTGGGCTCCGGAAGGACATGAAGGTGACCTTCTGGACGTTCGCGATCGGATCGGCCGCGCTGGCGGGGGTGCCGCCGTTCTCGGGGTTCTTCTCGAAAGACGAGGTCATCCTGGCCGCGAAGGACTCGCACACCTACTGGCTCGCCGTCGTGCTCCTGGTTGGCGCCATCCTGACGGCCTTCTACACGACGCGGATGGTCCTGCTCACGTTCTTCGGCGACTACCGGGGCCACACGCATGTGCACGAATCACCCCGGGTGATGACCGTGCCGCTCATCCTGCTCGCGGGGGCGACCTGCTTCGTCGGGTTGCTCGGCTTCGCGCCGCTGGGCGCTCCGTTCCTCGACTGGGTCTACTTCGGTGGGGAGCCCATCCCGGCCATCTTCAGTCCGCTCGTCGCGATCCTCTCGGTCGTGGCCGTCACGATCGGGATATGGACCGGGTACGTCGTGTACAAGCGCTGGCGCACGCCGGATCCGATCACCAGACTCGGACCCGCGTACGACCTGCTCGAGCACAAGTACTACCTCGACGACCTCTACTGGAACGGGATCGTCAAGCCGATCCGGGATCCGATCGCGGCCGGTGTCTACTGGACGAACCAGCACGTGATCGACGGGGTCGTGAACGGCACGGCCACGTTGGCCTACGCGCTCTCGTCGGTGGTCGCGTGGTTCGACCGGTCGGTGATCGACGGCGTCGTGAACGGCGCCGGCAGCGCGATGGAGCTGTTCGGTCGGGGGCTCCGCACGATCCAGACCGGGAAGGTGCAGTGGTACGCCGTCGGGCTGTTCGCCGGCGTGATCTTGCTGACCGTCTTCATCATCAGGCCGTAAGCGAGGAGCGAGGGGACCGATGACCTGGCAGAACTCCGCCATCACGATCACGACGCTGCTGCCCATCGTCGGCGCCTTGGGCGTCCTGCTGGTGCCCAGGGGCGACGACCGGCTGGTCAAGGGGATCGGCATCGCGATCACGGGCGTGTGTCTGGCGCTCGCGATCGCGATCGCGGCGACCTACGACTACTCCGCGCCGGCGTGTGCGGCGCCGCCGTGCCTGCAGTTCGTCCTCGATGTGGCATGGATCCCGGTGATCGGTGCCCGGTACCACGTGGGGATCGACGGGATCTCGATGCCGTTGTACGTGTTGACGTTCTTGCTTGGGTTCCTCTGCGCGATCTATACGGGCCGATACGTGCCCGAGCCCGGGCGGATCAAGGCGTTCGTCGCGTTGACGCTGCTGCTGATCACCGGCATGGCGGGAACGTTCATCGCGTTCGACCTGATCTTGTTCTTCGTCTTCTGGGAGCTCGTGCTGGTCCCCATGTACTTCTTGATCGGCGTGTGGGGCTCCGCGAACCGACAGTACGCGTCGATCAAGTTCTTCTTGTACACGCTGTTCGGATCGGTGTTCATGCTGCTGGGGTTCCTGGCGCTCTTCTTCAGCGGTCCGGTCGACGCGCTGGGCAAGCACACGTTCGACCTCACCGCGCTCACGGCGTTCGGCGCCGGCGGCGGCTACACGCACCTGTTCCAGCTGGTCGTGTTCGGCGCGATCGCGCTCGGGTTCGCGGTGAAGGTCCCGATGTGGCCGTTCCACACCTGGCTCCCGGACGCGCACACCGAGGCCCCCACGATCGGCTCGGTCCTGCTGGCCGGGGTCATGTTGAAGATGGGGACGTACGGCTTCGTTCGGATCGCGCTCCCGGTCCTGCCGCAGGGCGCCGTCGCCTACGCACCGTGGATCGGGGGGCTCGCGGCGGTCGCCATCGTCTACGCGGCGCTCGCGTGCCTGGCACAGAAGGATCTGAAACGGCTGATCGCGTTCTCCTCGGTCGGGCACATGGGGTTCGTGATGCTCGGCATCGCGACGCTCACGACCATCGGCATCCAGGCGGCCATCTTCGGGATGGTGGCGCACGGCGTGATCACGGGGATGCTGTTCTTCTGCGTCGGGTCGATCTACGACCGGTACCACACGCGGCAGATCGCGGACATCGGCGGCGGCATGGCGGAGATCATGCCGAGGATGTCGGGGATCTTCGCGTTCGTGGCGATCGCGTCGCTGGGGCTCCCGGGTCTCGCGGGGTTCTGGGGCGAGGTGATGGCGCTGCTCGGCTCGTTCAGCCCCAACACCAGCACCGTGGCCGGGTTGAACGTGGGGCTGTTCCGCGCCTTCATGATCCTCGGTGGGATCGGGACGATCCTCACCGCCGGGTACTTCCTGTGGATGCTGCAGCGTGTGAACATGGGCCTCGCGCCGGAGCGATGGAAGGACCACGGCTTCCAGGACATCCTCGTCGTCGAGTGGGTCTCTTGGGTGCCGTTGCTCGTCTTGATCCTGGTCCTCGGCTTGATCCCGAGCATCGTGCTGAACAGCACGGAACAAGGGGTCAACCTTATCGTCAAGATCTTCGGAGGATGAACGCGCGGTGACGATCGACTACCACGCGATCCTGCCGGTGCTCCTCCTGTCGGGCACCATCGTGATCGTGCTCGTCACCGATCTGTTCCTCTCGCCGCGGCACAAGTCGGCGTCGATGTGGGTGGCGCTCGTGGGCGTGCTCGCGGCCCTCGTCGCCGTCCTGTCGTTGATCGGGAAGGGCGACCGGCCGGACTCGTTCGGCGGTTCCTACCAGGTGGATGCGTTCACGATCGTGTTCCAGACGTTCTTCATGTCCGCGGCGGCCGTGGTGCTCTTGATCTCGTACCGCTACTTCCGCGAGGGCGGCTTCTACCAGGGCGAGTACTACTTCTTGCTCCTGACCTCGTTCCTCGGCTGTCTGCTGATGCCGGCCTCGCGCGACCTGCTGATGCTGTTCCTGTCCCTCGAGCTCGTTTCCGCACCCGGGTTCCTGATGGCCGCGTTCCGCAAGTCCGACGTCAAGGGGAACGAGGGCGGGCTGAAGTTCTTCCTGATCGGTGTCCTGTCCACGGCGGTGATGCTCTACGGGATGAGCCTGATCTACGGGCTCACTGGGCACCTCCAGCTCGCGGCGGTGAGCGCCGGACTCCAGCAGCTGTCCGGGGCGAAGGAGACGCTCGCGAACGCCGCCATCCTCTTCGTCGTGGTCGGGTTCGCGTTCAAGGTCAGCGCGGTCCCGTTCCAGTTCTGGGCGCCCGACACCTATGAGGGATCGCCCGTGCCGGTCGCCGCGTTCCTCGGCGTCGCGTCGTCGGCCGCAGGCTTCGCGGGCCTGCTCCAGCTGATGTTCGTCGCCTTCGTTCACGAGTACACGTTCTGGGTGCCAATGTTCGTGGCGCTGTCGCTCGTGACCATGACGCTCGGGAACCTCGTCGCCCTCCAGCAGCGGCAGGTGGTCCGGCTGCTCGCGTATTCAGGGATCGCGCAGACCGGGTACATCCTGCTGCCGTTCGCCTTGGTCTCGGCCGACCCCTCGATCAACCACTCGGCGTTCCAGGCCGCGGTCACGTACATCTTGATCTACGGGATCATGAACCTGGGCGCCTTCGGGGTGACCACGGCGATCAGCGGGCGGCATCCCAGCCTGCGGATCGAGGACTTCGCCGGACTCGCGAAGACCGCTCCTTTGCTCGCGACGGCGATGACGGTGTTCATGGTGTCGCTCGCGGGGGTCCCACCCACCGGGGGGTTCTGGGCCAAGCTGCTGATCTTCCAGGCCGGGATCCAGCGCGGAGGGGTCGGCGTCCTGCTCGCCGTGGCGATGGTCATCAACTCGGTGATCAGCGTGGGGTACTACTTCCTGATCCCGCGCGCGATGATCTTCGAGGACGCGGAGGACCAGACGCCGTTCCGTTCGCCCATCCTCGTGACCGCGGTGGTCGCGATCGCCATGACCGCGCTGCTCGTGATCTTCGTCGTCCCCAACACGATCTACCGGCTGGGTGAAGTCACCTCGCTCGGCTTCGGCGGCTGAACCGGGCGTTCGCGGCGGGCGCCGTTAGCCTCGAAGAGAGGTGATGATCGCATGACTCCCGGCATCAACCGACGAGACCTGGGTGCTGATCGCCGCCCTTGGCGGCCTGTTCGTCATGATCGGCTCGTTCTGGGGCGCCCAGGGGGATTCATCATGAACCCGCTCGCAGGGCTCCGCGGTGGCGGCATGACGAACCTGTTCTCGACCCATCCCGCGACGGCCAAACGGATCGAACGGCTCGACGCGATCGCCCTGCAGCTCCGGGGCGGCTCGCCGATCGGCACCTAGCGCAACCCCGCCTTCAGCCCATCGTTCCCAGGATCGCGCGGACGTGCTCGATCGTGGTAGTCGGGTTCACGAAGCACAGGCGTGCGACCCGCTCGCCCTCCCATGAGGTCGGCTGGACGAATGCCACCTGGGCGTCGAGGAGTCGACGCCACCACCCCTCGTAGTCATCCGAGGACCAGCCCGTCCGTCGGAACAACAGGACCGAAAGCTCGGGCTCCATGATGAGCTGGAGCTCGGGGCGTCGGCGGATCTCGTCCACCGACGCGCGGGTGAGCGCCAAGACCGATTCGATCGCGTCGCGGTAGGCGTCGGTCCCGTAGGTCGCGAGCGAGAACCACATCGGGAGGCCTCGCGCGCGACGCGTGAGGTGGAACGCGTAATCGCTTGCATTCCACGCTGCGGTCGCGTTGAGGGAGTCGAGGTAGGAAGCCTCCTGCACGTGGGCGGTCCGAGCTTGCGCGGGGTCGCGATAGATCAGCGCGCACGCGTCGAACGGCGCGAAGAGCCATTTGTGCGGATCCACGATGAAGGAGTCCGCTCGCTCGATCCCGCGGAACAGCGGTCGCACCGAAGGAGCCAGGAGCCCGGCGCCTCCATAGG
>JALYLP010000213.1 GCA_030774195.1 Actinomycetota bacterium
GAAGCCGCCCTCGCGAGGACGGAGTTCGTGCAACCGGCGTTGCTCGCGTGCGACGTCGCAGCGTTCGAGGTGATGCGGAACGAGGGGCCGGACGATCCCGTCGGGGTGGCGGGACATTCGCTCGGGGAGTTCGCGGCCCTGGTCGCCGCCGGGTCGATGTCGCTCCGCGACGCGCTGGAGCTCGTCGTGATCCGCGGCGTTGCGATGCAGCGCGTGGGCGAAGAGCAGCCGGGTGGGATGACGGCGCTGCTCGGCATCGGCTCCGCCGATGCCGAGCAGCTCTGCGCCCAGGTCCGCCGGGACGGCGTCCTCGTGGTCGCGAACGAGAACTCCCCCGTGCAGGTCGTGGCGAGCGGCTCGATCCCCGCGATCGAGCGGCTCGAGGCGCTCGCCGCCGAACGCAAGGTCCGCGCCGTTCGGCTCGGGGTCGCCGGGGCGTTCCACAGCGAGCTGATGCGGCCGGCCCTGCCGGCCGTGAGCCAGGCGCTCGATGCGATCGACATCCGGGATCCCCGGATGCCGATCGCCGAGAACGTCACCGGCGAGCTCGTCAACGACGCCGGACACCTTCGGGAGCTCCTCCCGATGCAACTGGTATCGCCGGTCCGATGGGACACGGGGATCCGTTCGCTGGCCGGGGCCGGAGCGACGACCTTCATCGAGGCGGGGCCTGGCGAGGTCCTCACCAAGCTCATGAAGCGCATCGACGCGTCGGTGCGGGCGGTCGCCGCCGGCTCGCCCGACGCAGCCCGGAGCGCCGTCGGGGCGGTCTGATCGCGGGCACCGTGCTGCCCTTCCGATATCCTCGGTGGCCGTGAGCAGACACGCCACCATCACCGGCGTTGGCTCGTCGCTCCCTCCCCGCGTCGTCCCCAACACGTGGTTCGAGGCACAGATCGACACGACGGACGAGTGGATCCGGAGCCGTACCGGCATCGAGGCACGACATTTCGCCGACGACGGCGTCGTGACCTCGGATCTGGCCGTCGAGGCCGCCCGGATCGCGCTCCGAACGGCCGGGATCCCGGCGGAGCAGCTCGACATGATCGTGTGCGCGAGCGTCACCGGGGATACCCCGTTCCCGGCGACCGCCGTCTGGGTCCAGGAGAAGCTCGGGCTCTCGTGCCCGGCGTTCGACGTGAACGCGGCGTGCGCAGGCTTCTCCTACGGTCTCGCCACCGCCACGGCATTCGTCGAAGCGGGGATGGCCGACACGATCCTGTTGATCGGCGCCGAGGTGTACAGCCGGATCCTCGACTTCAGCGACCGGCAGACGTGCGTGCTGTTCGGCGACGGCGCCGGCGCGACCGTGATCCAGGCGAGCGATCGGCCGGGGATCGAAGGGACCGTGCTCGGAG
The DNA here is from genome assembly GCA_030774195.1 of Actinomycetota bacterium. Taxonomy (GTDB): domain Bacteria; phylum Actinomycetota; class UBA4738; order UBA4738; family HRBIN12; genus AC-51. The sequence goes on from JALYLP010000213.1 coordinate 1,359, forward strand.
CGGACGGTACCGCCGCCGAGATCCTGCTGTTACCCGCCGGTGGCTCGCGCGAACCGGCGACCGCGGAGACCGTGGCGACCCTGCGACACCGGATCCAGATGCCGAACGGCCGCGAGGTGTTCAAGCGGGCGGTGACCGAGATGGCGGCGGCGTGTCGCGAGGTCCTCGAGAAGAACGGACACTCCCCCGATGACGTCGACCTGCTGATCCCCCATCAAGCGAACGCACGCATCATGGTCGCCGTCGCCGAACGCCTCGGGATCCCGCTGGAGCGAGCCGTCGTCGACGTCGCCGATGTCGGGAACACGAGCGCCGCGTCCATCCCGATCGCCCTGGACCGGGCCCACCGCGCCGGCCGGATGAAGGAAGGCGACCTCGTGCTGTTCACGTCGTTCGGCGCTGGACTCACGTGGGGCGCGACGGCGATCCGTTGGACCATGCCGGGGAGCAAGGCGTGACGGCGAAGATCGCGGTCGTCACCGGCGGATCGCGCGGGATCGGGCGCGCGTGCGCGGTCGCGCTCGCAGAGGCGGGGTGGACCGTCGCGATCGGGTACCGATCCAGCGAGAAAGACGCGAAGGAAACGGTCGAGGCGCTCGCGGCTGCCGGGACGCAGGGCCTGGGGGTCGTCCTCGACGTCACCGACGAGGCAAGCGTCCATGAAGCGTTCCGCCGTGTGAGCGACGAGGTCGGGAACGTCACCGGCCTCGTGAACAACGCCGGGATGTCGCGCGACGGCCTGCTGATCAAGTACCCGCTGGACGTGTTCGAGCAGACGATGGCAACGAACCTCCGCGGATCCTTCCTCTGTTCGCGGGCGGCACTCCGCGGGATGCTGCGCGAGAAGTGGGGGCGGATCGTCAACATGTCGAGCGCGGTCGCGATCCACGGCAACGCCGGTCAGACCGTCTACGCGGCGACCAAGTCGGGCCTCGTCGGACTCACGAAGTCGCTCGCACGCGAGATGGCGTCCAAGGGCGTCACGGTCAACGCGCTGTGCCCCGGGTTGCTCGACACGGACATGACCTCGCATCTCACGGACGAGATGCGCGCCTACTACATCGACCAGACACCGCTGCACCGTGCGGCTCGCTTCGAGGAGGTTGCGGCCGTGGTGCGGTTCCTGATGTCCGAGGAGGCTTCGTACGTGAACGGCACGGTGATCCCCGTCGACGGCGGATTGACCGCCTAGCGGATAGGCTGACCAGCCACGACCCAGGAGGA
>JALYLP010000214.1 GCA_030774195.1 Actinomycetota bacterium
GAAGATCGAGACGACGCCGGCCTCGCCGTGCGGGTCCTGTCGCGGACCGTAGACGTTGGCGAGCGCGCACGCCGTGTAGTCCATCCCTCGGTACCGCTGGTAGAAGCCCAGGTAATCGAGGGCCGCCTTCTTCGAGATCCCGTACGGGCTCAGCGGGTGCGAGCTCTGCGCGGCCGTCTCCTTCGCCGGGATCCGTCGTGGCTCGCCGTAGATCGTGCCGCCGCTCGCCGCGTAGATCACCTTCCGAGCGCCGACCTTGATCGCGCATTCCACCACGTTGAGCGTGCCCATCAGGTTGACGCTCGCGTCGAGCATCGGATCGTCGAGCGACGGCCGGACGCCCGCCTGCGCGGCGAGGTGGAAGACGACCTCGGGCTTGTGCCGCTCGAAGAGCGGCAACAGGCCGTCGGCGCGCACATCCATGTTGAAGAACGTGTAGGCCTTGCCGTAGCCGCGCGCTTCTCCAAGGTTGGCGATCCGCCCGGTCGACAGGTCGTCAACGGCCACCACGCGGTGGTCTTCCGCCAGCAGCCGGTCGGCGAGGTTCGAGCCGATGAACCCGGCGCCCCCGGTCACCAGGACGGTCGTCACGTGGCCAACTGTAGGTTCGGGTCCGCGGGGATGTCCAGCGACGTGCGTTCTCCGCGAGCCAGTCTCGCCGCGCCGACGCACGCGATCATGGCCGCGTTGTCCGTGCACAGCTCGAGTGGTGGATAGAGGACGCGGAGGCCGTTCGCCTCGCCTTCGGTCTTGAGCCGTTCGCGAAGACGGGTGTTGGCGACGACGCCACCGCCGAGCAGGACGGTGCGCAATCCGGTGCGTTCGGCCGCAGCGATCGTCTTCGAGACCTGCACATCGACGATCGCCTCCTGGAACGACGCCGCCAGATCCGGCACGTCGATGTCGCGACCGGCAGCCTGCTCGGCCCGGACGTAGCGCAGCACCGCGGTCTTGAGCCCGCTCAACGAGAAGTCGAGATCTCCCGACCCCTCCATCGCCCGCGGGAACCGGACCGCGTGCGGATCCCCGGTGCGGGCGGCCGCATCGAGGGCTGGGCCACCCGGGAACCCCAGGCCGAGCAGCCGCGCGACCTTGTCGAACGCCTCGCCGGCGGCGTCATCCAGGGTCTGGCCGAGCACGACGTGCCGGAAGAGCTCCGGGACGTGGACGAGCATCGTGTGTCCGCCCGAGACGATCAAGGCGACGTACGGAGGATCGGGCGGACCGTGCTCCAGGAAGTTCGCCCAATAGTGGCCCTCCAGATGGTTGACACCGATCAGTGGCGCGCGGATCGCGAGGGCGATCGACTTCGCGGCGGCCATCCCGACGAGGAGCGCCCCGACGAGTCCGGGACCGATCGTGACGGCAACGCCGTCCAGGTCGTCGAAGTCGCACCCGGACCCCTCGAGTGCGTCTGCCAGGAGGGGATTGAGCGCCTCGACATGTGCACGCGCCGCCACCTCCGGAACGACCCCCCCGAACCGCTCGTGGAGGTGCTCCTGGCGCGCGATCAAGTTGGAGCGGATCCGGAAGCCATCCTCGAGCACCGCGACCGCCGTCTCGTCGCACGACGTTTCGATCCCGAGCGTGATCACGCGGGGCGGATCCCGTCGGGCAACGACGCCACGATCGCCTCGAGGCGCCGCCGGTATGCCGTATCGCGGATGTCGTCCGTCCACATGATCAACGCGTCTTCGTGAAGCTCTGCGTAGTAGTTGCGACGGATACCCACCGGGCGGAACCCGAATCGCGCGTAGACCCGCTGGGCACGCCAGTTGGTCACCCGGACCTCGAGGGACACGGCGCGGCCCCCCATGTCCCTCGCGACCAGGAGCTGCTCGTGGAGGAGGCGTTGGGCGATCCCGTGGCCCTGGAGCATCGGATCCACGGCGATATTCGTGATGTGGGCCTCGTCGCCGTAGCAGATCAACCCGGCGTACCCGGCCACGTCCCGATCCATCTTCGCCACCAGGTAGTTCCGGTTGTTCGGCTCCGTCATCTCCGCGACGAACAGGTTGGGCGACCATGGCCGCGCGTAGGCCTGACGCTCGATCGCCATGACGCCACGGAGGTGGCGGCGGCGCATCTTGACGATCTCGAGCCTAGGCGTCGCCGGTTCGGCGGTCCCACGCGATCTCAGCATCCGACTTCCTCAGGTACAGCGGGGCGACATCGAACAGCCGATCGTGCTCCTCCCGCAGGAACCGCGGGGCGGCGAGCTCCACCAGCGAGGCCGCGTCCGGGTGTGCGAAGGCCGGGGACGCGATCTCGAGACCACCGCCACGCTGCTCCGTAAGCACATCTCGGTACAGGATGGCACCGTCGCCAACGGCGAGCACATCCCCCGGCAGCGCCTCCAGGTCCGCGGCGAGGTGGTCCGGCGTGGAAACCGCATACTCCGAGTCGCGCACCACCCCGCCCGGGACCGCGCTGTAGGTGGCGCTGAACACTTCGCCGCGGCGGGCGTCCACGACCGCCAGGATCCGCCGGTTGGTGAATCGGACCGGGTACGCCAGGGCATCGAGGCTCGTGAAGCCCAAGATCATGGCCCGTGTCACCTGGGCGAGGGTCTTGGCCGTCTCGACGCCGACCCGCAAGCCCGTGAATAAGCCCGGACCGACGCCGACGGCGACGCCACCGACCTGTCCGAGCTCGACCCCCGTCCACCCCAAGAGTCGTTCCAGGGCCGGCGTGACCGATTCCTGGCGCGCGCGGCCGGCGACCTGGATCCGCCCGAGGATGTCCTGCTCCGTGCCGATCGCAACGGAGACCTGGGGGGTGGACGTCTCGATGGCGACGACGATCACCCCTCGGCGCTCCAGGGTTCGGTCACGGCTGCGAGCTCGTCCGCCCGCTCGAGCCACGAGGCTCCCGCGGACGTGATCACGATGCGGCGAGCCTCGGAGTCCCCGGTCGGATCTTCGGTCGTGAGCTCGATCCGGAGACGATCGTCCCGCAGGAGCTCCTCCACCACGTCCCCCCACTCGACGATCAGCACGCAGGCACCGTCCTCCAACTCGTTGAGCGCCAGGTCGACGACGTCTTGGATACGGTCGAGCCGGAAGACATCGACGTGGGCGATGGGGATGCGGCCGCTGACGTACTCACGAACCAGCGTGAAGGTCGGCGATGCGACGTGCTCGTCCGCCCCGAGCCCCTTCGCGATCCCTCGGACGAGGGTGGTCTTGCCCGCACCCAGCTCGCCCGTCAAGACCATGACGTCGTTGATGCGGAGCAGTGGCGCGATCGCGGCCCCGACCGCCTGCGTGTCCTCCGCCGTCCCCGTTCGCAGCAGCAGCTCCACCTAGAACAGTTCCAGTTGTTCGTCCTGAGCGGCGGGCGTCGGGACGGGCGAGGCGGCGGCCGATGGCGCGATCGGTCCCACCAGGTCTCCTGCGACCGGTCCGGGCTGCGCCGCGGCATCCAACGTCCGACGGATGAGCGCGAAATCGTCCTGGAGGTCCACGAACTGGCGGCTCTTCTCGCCCCCGCCGTGCAGGATCGCCGCCGGGTGGAAGGTGGGGATCACCTTCCGGCCGTGCCAGCCGTAGACCCCCCCACGCATCGAGGTGATGCCACGGGGCGTGTTCAGCACGAACTTCGTCGCGAAGTTCCCGAGGGTCACGACGACGAGGGGTTGGACGATCGAGATCGTTTCGATCAACCATGGTGTGCACGACTCGATCTCATCGGGAAGGGGATCGCGGTTCCCCGGTGGACGGCACCGAAGGACGTTCGTGATGTAGACATCCTCACGCCTGAGACCGATCCCGCCGAGCACCCGCGTGAGCAGCTGCCCGGCGGCGCCGACGAACGGCTCGCCTTGCTTGTCCTCGTGGAAGCCCGGCGCCTCGCCGATGAACACCAGGTC
>JALYLP010000215.1 GCA_030774195.1 Actinomycetota bacterium
GCACGACTCGGTGGCCGGGTCGTGCCGACCTACGGCCTCACCGAGTCATGCGGCGGCGTCGCCTACGACGGCATCCCGTTCGACGGAACCGAGGTGCGGATCTCGTCGACGGGTGAGATCGAGCTCACCGGCCCGACGGTGATGGAGGGCTACCGCGGCGATCCTGTGGCGACCGCGGGGGCCTTCACGGTGGACGGCTGGATCCGGACGGGAGATCGGGGGGAGCTCGATGCTGAGGGTCGGCTCGTCGTGCACGGACGGTCCGACGACGCGATCCGCTCGGGTGCAGAGACCGTGTGGCCCAACGAGGTCGAGGCCGCGCTCCGCTCGCATCCGCGGGTCGCGGACGTTGCCGTCACCGGGGCGCCCGATCACGAATGGGGTCAGCGGGTCGTCGCCTGGGTCGTCCCCGCGGATCGGGCGCTCCCTCCGACCCTCGACGCGCTCCGGGAGCACTGCCGCGAGCGCCTCGCTCGTTTCAAGGCTCCGCGCGAGCTCATCATCGTCGATGCCTTGCCGCGCACGCCATCCGGGAAGCTTCGCCGAGGGGCAGTCGCCGGGGGAGCCCCTGAGCCAGGGGAATGAAGAAGGCCCGAGCGAGGGAGGGGTTCGCTCGGGCCTTCAGGTCTCCCGAGGGGCCACCGAGGGGGTGGTGGGCCCCAGGAAGGTTCCATGGCGTCGCACTCGAAACTTCGACATCCGAGCGCCATCCTTCGATACCCGATCTCGGGTAATCGCGCGCCGGAGGCCGGAGACCTCCAGTCGAGGTCAGCCGACGTGGATGGCGCCGTGTTTCACGGCGAACGAGACGGCCTCGAGCTTGGAGTGGACCCGGAGCTTGCCGAGGATGTTCCGCACATGGGTCTGAACCGTCTGCGGACTGATGTACAGCTCCCGAGCGATGTCGTCGTTGCGCTTGCCCTGCGCCAGGAGCCCGAGGATCTCGCGCTCGCGCTCGGTGAGATCGTCGAGCAGCTGCATCGCGTCGCGTTGCTCTTCGCGCTGACGGGCGACCTGGGCCAGCAACCGGGTCAAGGTCGCTGGGTCGATCAGCACCTCGCCATCGGCAGCCGCCTTCGCGGCGGCGAGGATCTCCACGGCGGCCTCGTCCTTCGATAGGAACCCCGACGCGCCCGCCTCGACGGCCTCGACCAACAGGCGCTCGTCGTCGTGCGCCGTCATGATCACGACGTTCGTCGACGGCGATGCCTCCTTGATGCGGCGCGTCGCGTCGATCCCGCTCATGCCCTCGCCTTTGAACATGATGTCCATCAGCACGACGTTCGGGAGGTGCTCCTCGGCGAGCCTGATGGCCTCCTCCGGTGTGTGGACCGGCGGCGCGATGAGCAGGAGCTCCTCGTCCAGACCGACGACGGTCGCCAGGGCATCGGTGAGCAGCTTGTGGTCATCACAGATCAACAACGAGACGATGCGATTCGTCGCGCTCACCTTGGCCTCCGGGGCAGCCGGATGCGCAGGATGGTACCCCCTTGAGGGGAAGCGTCGAGCGTCGCATCGCCGCCGTGTGCACGCACGATGCCACGGCAGATGAACAACCCGAGCCCGCTCCCGGGGATGTCCTCGTACCCGGGAGGACGCCATCGAGCGAACCGCTCGAAGACCTGGTGTCGCCGCTCGGATGGCACGCCTGGACCCGCGTCGGCGATCTCGATCTGCGCGGGTCCGCCATCAGTCTCCGCGAGAGAGACTCGGATCGCGGAACCCCGCGGCGAGAACGTCGCTGCGTTGTCGATCCCTTGGCGGACCGCTTCCGCGAGCCACCGGAGGTCGACGTTGGCCTCGACCCGTTGGGGGTCATCGACCGTCACGGGGTGTCCGTGGGTCTCGGCGTCGGCGAGGGCCAGCTGCACGACCGCCGCCAGTTCGTTCCCCGCCGGGTGCAGATCGAGCGTGCGGGCATCGACCTTCAGCGCCACGGACATCTGATGGACGACGCCGAGTACCTGTTGCGCCTCCTGATCGATCAGCCCCACGAACTCCAGTCGCTGCGCGTCGGACAAGCGGTCGTAGTTCGCGATCGTCGACGCAGCGATGCTCTTGATGGATGAGACCGGGCCCCGGAGGTCGTGGGCGATCACGCTCGCGATCTCCGCCCGGCCCCCCAGCACTTCCTCGGCTCGATCCGTCGCTCGCCGCATCCGCGACGTCTCGGTGCGTTGCGCGGACACCAGCGCCGCGAACGCGATCGCCGGCACGATCACCTGGAGGATGTCGGCCCACTGGACGTACGCGAGTCCTTGGGTCGGCGAACGGATGGCACTCAGGGGCACCGCGACGGCTGCCGCAAGCGCCACACCGATCCACGGATGGGGCGGATCACGTCGGCGGAACAGCTCCCGCCAGGCGGCAACGAGCAGCACGGCGGCAGCGGCGATGCCGAGCACCCAGCCGAGTGTCTCGGGCTCGGTCTTGGCCCGGATCTGGAAGAAGGCCCCAGGGCCCGGCACCCGGCGGTAGGAAACGGCGAGGGAGCGATCGACGAGGAGCAGCATCCCGCCGACGATCAGGCCCGGGAGCCACCCTCGGATCGGGCGATGGCCACGTCGGTCCCACCAGGGCACCCCGAGGACGAAACAGACCCCGGCGATGAGCCAGCCGAACTGGAAGGCATAGACGGGGGCCGCGCCGGAGAACGACCGCAACGGCTGGTACAGGGCCGTGGTCGTCCCGACGGTGATGGCGTACCCGATGTCCCGTCCGTAGTGGATCGGCCACCAGACGCCGAAGACCAGCGACTGCGCGGCGATCACGGCGAACCCGATCGTCAGGAACAGCGCGTGGGGGTCTCGAGCGGTCCGATACCGCGCCGCTGCAAGGGCCATGACGGCCAGCGCCATCGCGCCCGCCGCCGCCGAGACCGCCACCTGGACGAGCGGGGAGAACCACGCCTCCGGGATCAACAGGAGGAGGCCTGAGACGAAGACGACCGCCGCCGCGATGCGGACCCGATGCTTCACGCGGCGAGTGTATGGCCGCCCGCAGCGGCGCTCGGGAGCCTACGAGTAGGCGTGCTCCTCGTCCGGGAACGCTCCCGTTTCGACGTCGGCGACGAAGCCTTCCACGGCTGTCGTGATCGTCTGCCGCAGGTCCACGTACCGCTTCGCGAACTTCGGCACCTTCTCGTTCAGCCCCAGGAGATCGTTGATCACGAGGACCTGCGCGTCCGTTCCACGTCCCGCACCGATCCCGATCGTGGGGATCTCGAGCTCCTTCGCGATCTCGGCGCCGAGGTCCGCCGGCATCGCCTCGAGCACGATCGAGAACGCCCCCGCCTTCTCCAGCGAGTGCGCCTGGTCGAGGACCTTCGCTGCCGCTTCGCCTCGCCCCTGCACGCGGTAGCCACCGAGCCCGTAGACGGATTGCGGCGTCAGTCCGATGTGCGCCATCACCGGGATGCCGATATCGACCAGCCGGTGGACCAGGTCGAACTGCGCGCCCTCGATCTTGACCGCGTGGGCGCCTCCCTCTTTGACCAGCCGTCCGGCGTTCCGGACGCCGTCCTCGACCGAGGCCTGGAACGACATGAAGGGCATGTCGCCGACGACCATCGCATGCTCGACGCCCCGGGCGACGGCACGCGTGTGATGGAGCATCTCCTCCATCGTCACCGGAAGCTCGTTGGCGTACCCGAGCACGTTGCGTCCGACGGAGTCACCGACCAGGAGCACCGGGACGCCTGCTCGGTCGAGGATCTGGGCCGTTGGGAAGTCGTAGGCGGTGAGCATCGCCCAGCGCTTGCCCTCGGACTTCCAGGAACGGAGATCGTGGATCGTGACGGTCATCTGCTCGCACCTCCTTGGAGTGCACGGCGAACCACGGGGAGTCTATCGCGACGATAAGCAAGGTTCGCGTGTCAGTACCGGTGGGTACGGTGCCCAACGTGACGAGCAGGGAGGGGATCCGGATGAGCGAGACCGTGCGACAAGAGCCATGGGCCCAACTCCTGACGTTGGGAGATGCCCGCTTCGGGATCCTTGCAGGGGGTCCATTCGATGGGCGCTGCTACCCGCTTGCCGAGGGCCCGGTTCCTCGCGAGCTCCACGTGCCGGGGCTCGGAGCGCCCAAGCAGCCAAGCATCGTCAGATACGTGCTGCGGGACGGGCTCTACCGGTACGCCGGCGTCGCGCGACAAGCTGCGCCCGCCGCCTGAGACGACCGTCCCGTACACTCTGGACAGCCCTCATCCTTCTGCTCCCCCTCGTGGGGGGCCGTCCAGCCCAGAGGAGGTGAATGTTGAGGGAGTACGAATGCATGCTCATCCTGCCCGCCGAGGCCGACGAAGCCATGGTGAGCACCGCGGTCGATCGCATCTCCAAGACCATCACGCCGACCGGCGGGAAGGTCGATCCGATCGATCGCTGGGGCCGAAGGCGCTTCGCCTATGAGATCGCGCGCCAACACGAGGGGTATTACGTGGTGGTCCGCTTCCAGGCAGAGCCTTCGGTCCAAGCGGAGCTGGACCATACGCTCAAGCTCGCCGATGAGGTGATCCGGCACAAGGTCCTGCTCTTGCCAGACAAGGTGTCCGACAAGGCGAAGGCAACCGCTTCCCCCGCCTCTACCGAGGCGTAAGAGACCCAGAAGGGGGACCGCTCCATGGCGAGCGACAACCAGATCACGATCGTTGGCAACCTCACGGATGACCCAGAGCTGCGCTACACGGCGAACGGCGCCGCGGTGGCCAACTTCCGGGTCGCGTATTCCACGCGGATCCGTGACGCGGCGGGTAACTGGACGGACGGCGACACGTCGTTCTTCACGATCAACTGCTGGCGGAGCCTGGCCGAGAACGCCGCGGAGACGCTCACGCGCGGCAGCCGGGTCGTCGTGACCGGCCGGCTGAAGCAGCGTTCCTGGGAGAACCAGGAGGGCGAGAAGAGGACCGTCGTGGAGATCGAGGCCGACGACCTCGGTCCAAGCCTGAAATGGGCGACCGCCAGCGTCACGAAGACCAGCCGCAGCTCATCCGCGTCATCCGGCGGGGACTGGGGCGCCGCGGTCGCGGCGCCGGTCGGCGCGTCCACCGACAACGAGGAGACACCCCTGGATGCCGGGTAAACCAAGGAAACCGGAGCGCTCGTCCGCGCGCAAGAAGGAGAAGGACGCGGCGTGGCAGAAGAAGCAGAAGCGGAAGATCTGCATCTTCTGCAAGGACCACATCGAATACGTGGACTACAAGGACGTCATCATGCTGCGGAAGTTCGTGTCCGAGCGCGGCAAGATCCGAGCGCGTCGCGTCACGGGCAACTGTGTGCAGCACCAGCGTGACGTCGCGACGGCCGTCAAGAACGCTCGCGAGATGGCCCTGCTTCCCTATAGCGCGCGATGAAGGTCATCCTCCAGAAGTCCGTCGACAAGCTCGGGGATCCCGGGGATGTCGCTGAGGTCGCCGACGGCTATGCGCGCAACTACCTGATCCCTCGGGGCATGGCCATCAGGGCCGAGAAGGGCGCCCTCAAGCAAGTCGAGACGCTCAAGCGGGGTCACAACGCCCATCTGTCGAAGCAGAAGGTGGAGTTCGAAGCGCTCGCCTCGAAGCTCATCGCGCAAGGCGCGCTGCAGATCTCCGCTCGCGCGGGGGACGAGGGCAAGCTCTTCGGGTCGGTGACCGCTGCGGACATCGCGGAAGCGGTGGCGGCGCAGACGGGCGTGACCGTCGACCGCCGGGATGTCCACCTGGAGGAGCCGATCCGTTCGATCGGGACCCACGAGGTGCGCGTCAAGCTCTTCCATGAGGTCGAGCCGGTGATCACCGTGGAGGTTGTCGCAGAAGGCTGATGCGAGGCGGGGCGGCCGAAGGCCGGCCCGCCTCGCATGCGTCACGTCAGACCCAGCACGTCCGGCAGATCCGTCGGTCGATCCGCCGCGAAGTCGAACGCACCGACGTCATCCATCAGGTCCCCCCATCTCGCCGCGACCGCCAGGGCGCCGGCGCGGTGCGCCGTCTCGCCGTCCTGCGGCGAATCGCCCACGTAGGCCGTACCCGCCGCGGTCACCTCCAAGCGTTCGCATGCCAGGAGCAGCCCGTCGGGCGCCGGCTTGAAGTTCGGTGTCACCTCGTCCGCGCCGACCACGACGGCGAACCGGTCCCGGAGACCAGCGGTTCCGAGCAGCACGTCCACGTTTCCGAGGTCGGCGTTCGTGAACACGCCCAACGCGACGGACCGCGCGAGCGCCTCGAGCGCCTCGACGATCCCCGGATACGGCTGGACGCCGCGACGCTCGGCCTCCGCTCGCAATCGCGCGTGATACCCATCGATCTCGGACGGCTCGATCGGCCTTCCGAGGAAGTGCTCCATGATCGTTGCGGGAGGGCCGAGGACGTAGCTCGCCATCACCTCGTCCCGGTCGAGGGCCGGGCCGCCCAGCTCCTCGATCGTCGCGATGAAGGCGGCGGGAACGACCCACGAGGAGTCGATCAGCGTGCCGTCCATATCGAACACGACGGCCCGGAGCCGTGGGGCGGAGCTCATGGCTGCGGAGGATACGGGCCGACCGTGTCAGAGGCGCTATCCACAATTGTCCACAGAAGAATCCACATAGGGAAAACGCTGCTCAGGGGCGGAGTGACAAGGAAAGTCGGGCGACGACCTGGCCTTCGGCAATCCACAGCCGTTGTCCACTGTCGCCCGGGCCTCCCCGGGCGTAGCGTCCGGCGTTGGTCCGGTCGGGTTTCGGAGGGGGGACGTACAGGGGTGGCACGCGCGGCTGAAGAGGTCGTCCGGATCCCAGCCGGACACCGCCTCCCACCGCAGGACCTCGAAGCAGAGCGGTCCGTGCTGGGGGCGATGCTGTTGTCGGCCGAAGCCATGGCCGACGTCGTCGAGATCCTCGACGCCGCGGACTTCTACCGCTCGGCGCACGGCAAGATCTACGCCGCCGTCCGCGGGCTCTTCGGTCACGGTGAGCCGGTGGACGTCATCACCGCCGTCGACGCGCTGCGGCGGTCGGGGTTGCTGGAAGAGGTCGGGGGTGCCCTTTATCTGCGCGACCTCGTGGACGACGTCCCCACGCCCGCGAGCGCCTCCCACTACGCGAAGATCGTCGCGGACGCGGCACTCCGGCGTCGCTTGATCGGCGCGGCGGCCGACATCATGGACGTCGCCTACGCAGGCTCGCACGATGCGGATGAGATCGCCGACACCGCCGAGCAACGGATCTACGACGTCGCGCGCCGGGAGGACACGGAGGACGCCGCCGCCATCGGCGACCTCGTCAACGACGCCATGTCGGAGCTGGAGGCCATCCAGAACCGCGAGTCCGCGTACACCGGACTCCCGACCGGGTTCCGGGACCTCGACGACCTCACCTCGGGCCTGCAAGGGGGCAACCTGGTGATCATCGCGGCCCGCCCGGGCATCGGGAAATCCTCGCTCGCCATGAACATCGCGCGCAACGTTGCCGTCACGCACGAGCCAGTCGCCATGTTCTCCCTCGAGATGTCGCGCTACGAGATCGGCATGCGTCTGCTGTGCGCCGAAGCCCGGGTGCCGTGGGACCGGATCCGCAACAAGCGCGTGGGGCCGGACGACTGGACACGCGTCGTTTCGGCGGGCGAGACGCTGCACGACGCGCCCCTCTCCATCGTGGACTCCGGCAACGTGAACATCGTCGACATCCGGGCGAAGGCACGCCGGATGAAGACCAGCAAGCAGGGGCTCTCACTCATCATCGTTGACTACCTCCAGCTCATGACCAGCCCCGCGACGCGGCGGCAGGACAACCGCCAGCAGGAGGTGGCCGAGATCTCGCGCTCGCTGAAGCTCCTCGCGAAGGAGCTCAAAGTCCCGATCCTGGCGCTGTCTCAGCTGAACCGGAACCCGGAGGCGCGCGCGGACAAGCGCCCGCAGCTCTCCGATCTGCGGGAGTCGGGTTCGCTCGAGCAGGACAGCGACGTCGTCATGTTCATCCACCGCGACGACTCCGATCACGACAAGAAGCGCGAGGCCGAACTGATCCTGGCGAAGCACCGCAACGGACCAACGGGGTCCATCAGGCTCAGCTTCGAGCCATCGTTGACGCAGTTCCGGAACGCCGCGCGCGGTCAGTCCGAATAGGTCCCGTTCCGTACCATCCGGGGCGATGGCGGATCCGAACGCGACGCCCAGGCGTGTCCGAGCGATCCTTCGGCGGCTCGAACGCCGCTTCGGTGAGCTATCGCCCCCGCGCGCGACCGATCCCCTCGACGAGCTGATCCTGACGGTCCTCAGCCAGCACACGAGCGACGTGAACGCCGACCGATCGTTCACGTCGCTCCGCGCGGCGTTCCCCACGTGGGATCGAGTCGTCGCGGCGCCGGAGGCGGCCCTCGCGGATGCGATCCGCTCGGGCGGCCTCGCCAACACGAAGGCCCCGCGCATCCAGACGATCCTGCGGGAGGTGTACGAGCGCGAGAGCGCCTACGACCTGTCGCGGCTTCGAGACATGACGGACGCGGAGGCCCGTGGCTACCTCACGTCACTCCCAGGCATCGGCCCGAAGACCGCGGCGGTCGTGCTGTCGTTCGCGCTCGGCCGCGACGCGATCCCCGTCGATACGCACGTCCACCGTGTCGCCGGTCGCTTGGGGTTGGTCCCGGCGAAGGCGAGCGCCGAGCGCGCCGACCAGCTGCTGCACGATCTGGTTCCCGACGGACTCAGGACCTCATTGCACGTGGGCCTGATCCGTCTGGGCCGCGAGATCTGCAAGGCGCCGACGCCGAGATGCGCACTCTGCCCGCTGAAGGATCTCTGCCCGACAGCTCCGCGCTATCTCCCGCAGCGTCATCCGCGCCCTGCTCGCGACCGGCTCAGATCAGCTGGGTCGGATCCAACGGTTGCGTCGGGGCAGATGTGATGACGTCGACGTCGATCGTGGCTTGCCCTCCCGGTCGCTCGGGGTCGAGCCATCCAACGTTTTCCTGTACGAGTGTCACGGTGAGTCGGTAGTGGCCGGGTATCGAGGGGGCTGGTAGCCAGGCGCTGAGCCAACGGCGACGACGTGCCGGCACCGGCACCGGCAGGAGCGCACGCCGGGGTTCCCGCCACTCCGCGTCGTTGTCTCCTCGCTCCCGCCAGGAGAGGCCCAGATGGACGGGCGCCGGGTCCGCGCTCCTCAGTGTCGCCAACGTTGGGTTGTCCACGCACACACGTACGGCAACCGGTTCTTCGGGCGCCACGGGCCCTTCCGACCCCACTCGTCTCGGTTGGATGATCGACACTCGATCGAGCTCTTCGCGGTCCATCGCGAACATCGCTCGGTTGCCCGACGGCACACGCGGGTGGCCCCAGAGACTGGACGAGAACCACGGCCCGACATAGTGGTATCCGACGTCTCCGAGAGCCGTCGCCTCCACCGTGGCGGCTGCTCCAGCCTCCACGAAGAACGCGTTCACGCCACGCGAGTCGCACGCGACCAGCACGAGGTTGGATGACCTCATCAGATCGGTTAGCGCATCGAGGCTTGCGCCGTGGCGGAACGTTCCGTTCCAGGCCCGATCCGCACGGTAGCGCTGCACCCACCACTGCCCGGGCTGGAAGGTCGCGTTGTACTCGACGACGACCACGCGCGGGTGGAACTCGTGCAGCAACGCATCGAGGACCCACCAGTCGTTCCCGTCGATGTCGAGGACGAGCAGATCGGGCGCCGGTGGGACGCCGGCGGCGTGGAGCGATCTGACGACGTTGTCGCGGCGTACGGCGGTGGCTACGACGCAGACCTTCGACCCCGCGAACCGTTTCGATGCTTCCGACTTGCGCGGATCGGCCTCGATCCAAACACCGCTCCACCCGGACTCCGCGAGCTGGCGCGTGCAGTTCTCGCGACCGTCATCCGCCCCGATCTCAACGAATGAACGATCGGTGGTGCCGATCTCGCTGAACAGCGCCTCGATGATCCCGTCTTCACCGTTCTGCGAGTAGATCCGACGCTCACGCCCCACCAGCGGATCTGGCGTTCGCAACCGCGTCCGCGTTTCGTCCCACCATCGTTGTACCGTTCGCCGAGCGTTCAGGCTGTCGAATGCCAGGGATGTATAACCACTGCGCTGGATCAGTGCTTCGAGACCAAGGAGCTCCCGGCGCGCCAAGCCGCGGAGCCTGGATATCGATGGAAGCCGCACTCACGCGATCATAGATCCTGCATCCGTCGGGGTGCTTGAGGATGGTCGATGGCACGGCGGCATGCTTCGCGCCACGCGAACACGCCTTTCTGATCGGAGCGGGTGAGGGGAATCGAACCCCCGTTTCAAGCTTGGGAAGCTTGCGTTCTGCCATTGAACCACACCCGCGCGGTCCGGCCGTGATGAGCGGCCGCGGCAAGTCTAGCCATCCGTCGGGGACGGCCACACGCACCCGCTGCTAGCCTCCCGAACCTGATGCCGGACCCCGATCTCTGGCCAGAACTACTGCTACGGCTCTCTCGCCGGGAGGACCTCGGGACCGAGGACGCGGCGGAGGCGATGCGCCAGATCATGGCCGGTGAGGCCACACCCGCGCAGATCGGTGCGTTCCTGCTGGCCCTTCGGACGAAGGGCGAGACGGTCGATGAGATCGACGGTCTCGCCCGGACGATGCTCGAGTTCGCCACGCCCGTGAAAGCACCGGAGCCGGTGATCGACACGTGCGGCACGGGTGGGGATCGGAGCGGGACGTTCAACATCTCGACGATCTCGGCCTTGGTCGTCGCGGGCGCCGGCGTCCCGGTCGCCAAGCATGGCAACCGGGCCGCCTCCTCTCGGTGCGGGTCCGCCGATCTCCTCGAGGCGCTCGGCGTCAGGATCGACCTCGATCCGGCAGGCGTCGAGCGATGCTTGGCTGATGCCGGGATCGGGTTCATGTTCGCCGCCACCTTCCACCCTGCGATGGGGAACGCAGGGCCTGTGCGGCGGGAGCTCCGTGTCCCGACCGTCTTCAACTTCCTTGGCCCGCTCACGAACCCCGCCTCGCCTCACGCGCAGGTCGTCGGCGTCTCCGACGAGCGGATGCTCCCGCTCATGGCCGAGGTGCTCGCACGCCGAGGGATCCGAGCGAAGCTCTTCCGCGGTGAGGACGGCCTCGACGAGCTCACGACGACGGGGATCTCGACAGTCTTCGACGTGAAGGACGGCTCGCTCCGCGAGCGGCACTTGGACCCGAGGAGCGTCGGGCTCGCGCGCGCTCGACCGAGCGATCTGTCGGGCGGTGACCCGGCCGAGTCCGCGGACCTGGCGCGCCGGATCCTCATCGGCGAGACGGGCCCGCGTCGCGACGTCGTGCTGCTCAACGCGGGAGCCGCGCTGGAGGTCGCCGGGTTCGCAGCGGACCTGGCCGAAGGTATGGCGACGGCCGCCCGGGCGATCGATGAGGGCGACGCCATGAAGACGCTCGACCGCTGGGTCGAGGTTTCGAACGCCGGGTAGCATCGGCCGCGATGATCCTGTCCGACCGAGACATCCGCGCGCACATCGAGTCCGGGCGCATCACGATCGACCCGTTCGACCCGGCGTGTGTGCAGCCGTCCTCGGTCGATCTGCACGTCGACTCGCAGTTCCGGGTGTTCGCCAACTCGCGATACCCATTCATCGACGTGCGTGAGGAGATGCCTGATCTCACGGAACTGGTCGAGGTCAAACCGGACGAGCCGTTCATCCTGCATCCGGGGGAGTTCGTCCTCGGCTCGACCCTGGAACGGGTCGCGATCCCCGATGACCTGGTCGCACGGCTCGAGGGCAAGTCGTCCTTGGGTCGTCTCGGGCTGCTGATCCACTCGACCGCCGGCTACGTCGATCCGGGCTGGGACGGATACCTCACGCTGGAGCTTTCCAACGTCGCGAACCTGCCGATCACGATCTATCCGGGGATGAAGATCGGCCAGATCTCATTCTTCCGGCTCACCTCGCCTGCGGATGCGCCGTACGGGAGCGCGGGCAACAAGTACCAGGGTCAGCGCGGACCGACGCCCAGTCGCTTCTTCCGCGACTTCGAGGGCTGAGCCCGGTCAGTCGACCAGCAACGCGCCCGGCACAGGCCCGACACCCATCTGCACGGCCATCATCGCCGCCTGGGTCCGGTTGGTGACCCCGAGCTTGCGGAAGATCGCCGCCAGGTGAGCCTTGACCGTCTTCTCCGAGAGATAGAGACGCTGCGCGATGTCGCGGTTGGATCGCCCTTCGGCGAGCAGCGCCAGGATGTCGTGTTCGCGTTGGGTCAAGCTGTACTCGTTCCTGCGGCTGTGTCCATTAGCGCCGACGGAGGAGTCCTGGTCATCGAACAGGTTCTGGATCACGCGCGGGCTGAGGACGTTGCCGCTCCCAGACATCGCGACGTTGATCGCCTGCGCCAGGTCCTCGGGCGTGGCGTCCTTCAAGAGGTAGCCCGCCGCACCATCTGCCAGAGCCCGTTTCACGTAGGGCGCGTTCTCGTAGGTCGAGATCATGATGACGGGCATGTCGGCCCACTCGGCCCTGATGGCGCGCAGGAGCTCCAGACCGTCGAGGTCGGGCATCCGCACGTCGACCAATGCGAGGTCGAAGGCCGCTCCGCCGTGCAAGACCTCCAACGCGACGGCCGAGGACTCTGCCTCGACCACATCCGCATCCGGGAAGCCCTCCTTCACCACGTAGTTCAGACCACGACGCACGAGCGCGTGGTCATCCACGATCAAGATCCTCATGTCATCCACCTGCTCTCTCGAAGGGGAGCACGGCCACGACCGTGGTGCCGCGTCCCGGGGTTGATCCGACGTCGAGGGACCCGCCCAGTTTCTCGGCGCGGGCCCGCATGATCGCTACTCCGAAATGGAGGTCGTCGTCCTTCACCGCGACGATCCCCCTGCCGCGGTCTTCGATCTCAACGCGGATCTCGGCCGCGGTCGCCGTTACGCGCACATGGGCCTCGGGGGCTCCAGAGTGCTTCGCGGCGTTCGCCAGCGCTTCGCTCACGATCGCATAGACCGCCTCGAGCACCGGCTCATCGATCCCCTCCAGATCGCCACCGACCTCGACCATGACCGGGAAATGCCACCGCACGCCGAGGTCGCGAACGAGGGCGGCGAGCGCGGGCTCGGCGGATGGCGGGTCTTCGTTCGTCATGTCGAACAGGAGTTCGCGGATCCGTCGCAGATCGTCGCGGATCTGCCGCTCGACCTGCTCCAACGCCTCGGCGGCCCCGGCCGGGTCCGTCTCGATCCGGTGACGGAGGGTTTGGATCTCGAGGACCGCGGACGTGACCGACTGGGTCAACCCGTCATGGATCTGCATCGCCCACCGTGTGCGCTCCTCGAGCATGAGCACTTCAACGGCATGGCGAACCGTCGGGTGTCCACCCTGTCGACGCTGCTCCGTTTTCTGCGTGCCGGGAGCCCGCACTGGTGCTCCTCCATCCGTCCGGTCGTGGTCGTCGGTACTAGTTCCATTTCGGATTGACTGACGGTTGGCTTTACCCGTTGGGAGGAAGTGGCTCGTGGCGTCTGCCGAAGGGCCGGGGCTGCCGAGCCGGAGGATCGATGCTCCTCTCGTTGGGGCGCAGTAGGTCTGGGGCGGAATCGATGTCGTGAGACCCGAAGTTGTCAATACCACACTCAGGTTCTATGTTGGATCCGTACGTAAGCGGATCGGTAGCGCGGTCCCCGCGCAGTGACCGAAAGGAGCATCCAGATGGCACGAGCAGTCGGTATCGACCTCGGGACGACCAACTCGGTCGTTTCCACGTTGGAGGCCGGCGAACCCGTCGTGATCCCGAACGCCGAGGGGTCACGGACGACACCGTCGGTGGTCGGGTTCTCGAAGAACGGGGAGATCCTCGTCGGGGAAGTGGCGAAGCGCCAGGCGATCACCAACCCCGACCGGACCGTCCGCTCCGTGAAGCGGCACATGGGCGACAAGTCGTGGTCTGTAGACATCGACGGGAAGAAGTGGACCCCGCAGGAGGTCAGCGCCCAGATCCTGTTGAAGCTCAAGCGTGACGCGGAGGCGTTCCTGAGCGACACGGTCACCCAAGCGGTGGTCACCGTCCCCGCCTACTTCGACGATGCGCAGCGTCAGGCCACGAAGGAAGCCGGCCAGATCGCAGGCCTCGACGTGCTGCGGATCATCAACGAGCCCACCGCGGCTGCGTTGGCCTACGGGCTGGACAAGGGTGGGGAGGATCGGACCGTGCTCGTGTTCGACCTCGGGGGCGGCACGTTCGACGTGTCGCTGCTCGAGATCGGTGAAGGGGTCTTCGAGGTCAAGTCGACGCACGGTGACACGCAGCTGGGCGGCGACGACTGGGATCAGCGCGTCATCGACTGGCTGGTGAAGACCTTCAAGGACAACCACGGCGTCGACCTCGCCAACGACAAGATGGCGTTGCAGCGTCTGAAGGAGGCTGCCGAGAAGGCGAAGATCGAGCTCAGTCAGGTCGCCGAGACCACGATCAACCTCCCGTTCATCACCGCGACGGCGGACGGCCCGCTGCACCTCGAACAGAAGCTGACGAGGGCCGAGTTCGAGCGCATGACCGAGGACCTCGTCGAGCGGTGCAAGGGGCCCTTCGACATGGCGGTGAAGGACTGGGACAAGGACGTCTCCGCGATCGACCACGTCGTGCTCGTGGGCGGTTCCACGCGCATGCCGATGATCCAGGAGCTCGTCAAGAAGCTCACGGGCGGCAAGGAGCCGCACAAGGGCGTCAACCCCGATGAGGTCGTAGCGATCGGCGCCGCCGTTCAGGCGGGCGTTCTGCGCGGCGACGTCAAGGACATCTTGCTCCTCGACGTGACGCCGTTGTCGCTCGGTGTGGAGACGCTCGGCGGCATCGTGCAGCGGATGATCGAGCGCAACACGACCATCCCGACGAAGAAGTCCGAGATCTTCACCACGGCCGCGGACAACCAGACGCAGGTCGAGATCAACGTCCTGCAAGGGGAAGGCGAGACGGTGCAGTCCCCGGCGGTCCATTCGCTCGGGCGCTTCAACCTGGTGGGGATCCCGCCTGCGCCGAGGGGCGTCCCGCAGATCGAGGTCTCCTTCGACATCGATGCCAACGGGATCGTGAACGTCACCGCCAAGGACCTTGCGACCGGCAAGGAGCAAGCCATGACGATCACGGGCGGGACAGCGCTTTCGAAGGAGGAGATCGACCGCATGGTGAAGGAGGCCGAGGCGTTCGCGGCCGAGGATCACAAGCGGCGCGAGGCGGCCGAGGCCCGCAACCAGGCGGACCAGCTCACCTACACGGTGGACAAGTCGCTCGGCGAGTGGGGCGACAAGGTTCCCGCGGGTGATAAAGACGAGCTGGTCAAGGCGACAGACGAGCTCAAGGAGCTCCTGAAGGATCAGGCCGCCACGGCGGAGAGCCTGACCGCCGCCTCCGAGAAGGTGATGGGCGTCTTCAGCCGCATCGGTCAGTCCATGTACCAGCAGGCGCAGGCTGAGCCGACGGCCGCGGCAGCGGGCGGCGAGGCCGGACCCGACGGCCAGGCCTCGTCGGCTGACGACGAGGTGGTCGAGGGCGAGATCGTCGAGGAAGGCGGTTCGTCGTGACGGACGATCGCGATCGTGACGAAGCCCCGGTGATCAAGGTCACCGACAAGCGTCGGTTCGCGAAGCTCGCGGAAGCGGATGGCCCGGAGCGGCCCTCCGCTTCCGGTTCGAACGAGCCCGGCACGAACGAACCGGCCGCCGATGAGCTGGCCGAGGCGAGGGCGAAGGCCGACGAATACCTGCAGCACCTGCAGCGGTTGCAGGCCGAGTTCGACAACTACCGCAAGCGCGTGCTCCGCGAGCAGACCACGACGCTCGAGCTCGCGTCGGAACCCGTCATGCGACGGCTCCTCGAGGTCCTCGACGAGTTCGAGCTCGCGTTGCTGCATGCGCATGAGGATGTGGACCGCGATCGGTTCCTGAAGGGGATCGAACTGGTCTACGCCAAGCTGATGGATGCGCTGAAGGCGGAGGGGCTGCAGCGGATCGACGCGGAGGGCGCGCCGTTCGACCCCAACCTCCACGAGGCGCTGATGCAGACGGGCGAGGGCAACGGCGAGCCGCACGTCGCCGAGGTGTTCCGTCCGGGATACACGCTGAAGGGAAGGGTCCTGCGCCCCGCCGGGGTGCGGGTCGAAAGGACGTGAGCTGACGGTGGCCGAGGAGATCCGCCGCGAGTGGTTCGAGAAGGACTACTACGAGGTCCTCGGCGTGCCCAAGAACGCGACGGCGGCCGAGATCAAGAAGGCCTATCGGAAGCTCGCGCAGAAGCACCACCCCGACGCGAACGCCGGCGACCCCAAGGCCGAGGAGCGGTTCAAGGAGATCTCCGCCGCGTACGACGTCCTGGGTGATGAGGAGAAGCGCGCCGCGTACGACCGTGTCCGCGAGATGGGGGCCGGTGGCTTCGGCGCCGGGTTCCCGGGCGCGGGCGGGACCGGCTTCGAGGGAGGGCCGGGCGGGTTCCGGTACGAGACCGTCGACATCGGGGACCTCTCCGACCTGTTCGGCGGGATGTTCGGTGGCTCGCGGGGACGAACACGCCGGCCGCAGACACGCCAACGCCGCGGTGCGGACCTCGAGACCGAGGTTCGGCTGTCGTTCGACGACGCGATGGCAGGGGTGACCATCCCCGTCACGCTCGACGGCCCGGCGGTGTGCACCACGTGTCAGGGCTCCGGCGCCGCTCGGGGCACCCAGCCCGTCGTCTGCGCGACCTGCGGGGGAACCGGGCAGGTCGCGGTGAACCAGGGCTTCTTCCAGATGGAGCAGACGTGTCCCACGTGTTCGGGAACGGGTCGAACGATCGAGACCCCGTGCCCCACGTGCCACGGTAGCGGAGCCGTACGCCGTTCGCGGACCGTGAAGGTGAAGGTGCCGGCCGGCGTGAAGGACGGCGCGAGGATCCGCGTGCCTGGACGAGGGGAACCGGGCGGCCCCGGGGGCCAGCCGGGTGATCTGTACGTCCGCGTGCGTGTCGGCGAGCACCCGGTCTTCGGCCGGAAGGGCGACAACCTGACCGTCGACCTTCCGGTGTCCTATCCCGAAGCCGCGCTCGGCGCGAACGTGAAGGTGCCGACGTTGAACGGTCCCGTCACGCTGAAGGTTCCGGCGGGCACGCCGAGCGGCAAGACGTTCCGGGTCAAGGGCAAGGGCGCGCCCAAGCGTGGCGGCCACGGGGATCTCCTCGTGACGGTCAACGTCGACGTTCCGAAGAATCTGTCGAAGCGAGAGAAGGAGCTGCTCGGCGAGCTCCGCGATGCGGAGACGGAGTCTCCGCGCGCGGAGCTCGGCGTGTCGTGAGGTGGAGGTTCCCATGGACGTTGAAGATCGCTTCGATCGACCGGATCCGAGCGAAGAGGGCGCGGTGTACGTGATCAGCGTGGCGGCGGAGCTGGCCGGCGTGCATCCGCAGACGCTCCGGATCTACGAGCGCAAGGGCCTCGTGCGACCCAAGCGGACCTCCGGCAACACGCGGCGCTACTCGAAGCGTGACATCGACCTGCTCCGACAGATCCAAGAGATGACGCAGGAGTTCGGGATCAATCTCGCCGGCGTGAAACGGATCATCGAGATGCAGGCGGAGCTGACGGCGTTGCGCGCCAGGATGCAGGACCTCGAGGATCAGCTCCGAGCCGCGGACCCGCCCGGCCGCCGCGAGGGTCAGATCGTGCCGCTCCGAAGCGTGTTCCTTCCGCCATGGGTCGGCGGGGCCCGCCCATGAGCGTCCGTATCGAAGGGGAGACCGTCCTGCTCCGGCCCTTCCGTGAGCCGGAAGCGGCGACGCTCTGGCAACAGGAATCGACGGACCGCGGCGACTTCGAGACCCCATGGCCCGACGACGAGGTTTCGCGTGAGCGCGTCCAGGCTCGCGTGACGGCCTCCGGATCGTGGCGGGACCAGCACGTCCTCGACCTCGGCATCGAGACGAACGGCGAGCTCATCGGCGACGTGCAGGCACGCCACTGCCCGCTCACCGCGCCTCCCGGGCTCTTCGAGCTGGGGATCGGGTTGTTCGCCGGCACCCGCGGACGCGGGTACGGCACCGAGGCCGTGACGTTGATCGCCCGGCATCTGTTCGATGAGGAGGGCGCGCATCGCGTGCAACTCGGGACCGACACCGAGAACACGGCGATGCGCCGCGCCGCGGAGAAGGCGGGTTTCCGGCTGGAGGGCGTCATGCGCGGGTTCTGGCCGTCGCCGGACGGAGCACCTCGCGACTACGCCCTGTACGGCAGAACCCGAGCCGACCACGAAGGCCGGAGACCAGAGAGGAGCTGACATGGACCTGGACAAGCTCACGATGAAGACGCGCGCAGCGCTCGATGGTGCGCATCAACAGGCTCTGGCGCGGAGCCATCAGGAGATCGTCCCGGAGCACGTCCTGTTCGCCTTGCTCTCCGACCCGGAGGGGGTCGTCTACCCGTTGCTCCAGCAGCTGGGTGTCCAGCCGAAGGAGCTCCGTGACCGTGTCGGTGAAGCCCTGGACCGGATCCCGAAGGTGTTCGCGGGCGGACAGGTCGAGCCGCGGTTCGGCGCCGGCGTTTCGAAGCTGCTCCAGACGGCGGGTGCGGAGGCCGACTCCTTGACCGACGAGTACATCTCGACCGAGCACCTGCTCCTCGCGATGCTCGACGACACCGGAAGCGGCGCTGGCAAGCTGCTCGCCGACGCGGGCGTTACGCGCGATGCCGCCCTGGCCGCGCTCGCCGAGGTGCGGGGCCGTCACCGCGTGACCAGCGAGAACCCCGAGGACCAGTACCAGAGCCTCGAACGGTACGGTCGCGACCTCACCGAGCAGGCTGCCAAAGGGAAGCTCGACCCCGTGATCGGCCGGGACGAGGAGATCCGCCGGACGATCCAAGTCCTTTCGCGCCGGACGAAGAACAACCCGGTGCTGATCGGTGAGCCCGGCGTCGGCAAGACCGCGATCGTCGAGGGCCTCGCGCAACGGATCATGGCCGGCGACGTTCCGGAGTCACTCAAGGGCAAGCGGTTGATCGCGCTCGATCTGGGCGCGATGCTCGCCGGCGCCAAGTACCGCGGCGAGTTCGAGGAGCGGCTGAAGGCCGTCCTGAAGGAGATCGCCGACAGCGAAGGCGAGATCATCACCTTCATCGACGAGCTCCACACGATCGTCGGCGCGGGGGCCGCCGAGGGCGCCATGGATGCCGGCAACCTCCTCAAGCCGATGCTCGCCCGGGGTGAGCTCCGAGCGATCGGTGCCACGACGCTGGACGAGTACCGAGAGCGCATCGAGAAGGACCCCGCCCTCGAGCGCCGGTTCCAGCCGGTACTGGTGGGCGAGCCGAGCGTCGAGGACACGATCGGCATCCTCCGTGGACTGAAGGAGCGCTACGAGGTGCACCATGGGGTCCGGATCCAAGATCCCGCCCTCGTCGCTGCCGCCGTGCTCTCGGACCGGTACGTCACCGGGCGGTTCCTGCCCGACAAGGCGATCGACCTGATCGATGAGGCGGCGAGCCGGCTGCGGATCGAGATCGACTCGATGCCGGTCGAGATAGACGAGATCGAGCGCCGGATCCGCCAGCTCGAGATCGAGAAAGCCGCGCTGCAGAAGGAGAGGGACTCGGCCTCGAAGGATCGCCTCGAGCGCCTCGAGCAGGAGCTCGCCGACCTGAACGAACAGAGCGCGGGGATGAAGGCCCATTGGGAGCGCGAGAAGGAGTTGATCGGGCGGATCCGGACCACGAAGGAGCGGATCGAGGCCGCACGCATGGAAGCCGAGCGAGCGGAGCGCGAGGGCGACCTCCAGCGCGTAGCGGAGATCCGCTACGGCACGCTGGTCGAGCTCGAGAAGGAGCTCGAGGTACGGAACGCCGAACTGGATGAGCTGCAACGTGATCGGAAGATGCTGAACGAGGAGGTCACCGAGGAAGACGTCGCCGAGGTCGTGGCGAGCTGGACCGGGATCCCGGTGGCCCGCCTGCTGGAAGGCGAGATGCAGAAGCTCGTGCATCTCGAGGAACACCTGCACGAGCGTGTCGTCGGACAGGACGAGGCGGTCGATGCGGTGGCCAACGCGATCCGCAGGTCGCGCGCTGGACTGCAGGATCCGAACCGGCCGATCGGATCGTTCCTCTTCCTGGGACCGACCGGCGTCGGGAAGACCGAGCTGGCGCGCGCGTTGGCCGAGTACCTGTTCGATGACGAGCGCGCGATCGTTCGCGTCGACATGAGCGAGTACCAGGAGCGCCATACGGTCTCGCGACTCGTGGGCGCGCCTCCCGGATACGTGGGATACGAGGAGGGCGGGCAGCTCACCGAGGCGGTCCGTCGCCGCCCGTACAGCGTCGTCCTGTTGGACGAGATCGAGAAGGCGCACGCGGACGTGTTCAACATCCAGCTCCAGCTGCTCGACGACGGGCGGCTGACGGACGGACACGGCCGGACGGTCAACTTCCGCAACGCGATCGTGATCATGACCTCGAACCTCGGATCGGCCGTCTTCCAGGACCCGTCGCTCGCACCGGACAAACGGCGTGACGCGATCCTCGACGATGTCCGCGCGTACTTCCGGCCGGAGTTCGTCAACCGGATCGATGAGATCGTCGTGTTCGAGCCGCTCACGCGCGAGGACCTTCGGAAGATCGTCGACATCCAGGTGCGGGGCCTCGCGGCGCGGCTCGCCGAGCGCAAACTCACCCTCGAGCTCTCCGACGCGGCGTACGAGCTGCTCGCGAGCGAGGGCTACGATCCCGCGTTCGGAGCGCGGCCGCTTCGGCGACTGCTCCAGCGCGAGCTCGAGAACCCGCTCGCGGTCAAGCTTCTCGCCGGCGAGCTCCACGAGGGCGACACCGTGCGGGTCGACGTCACGGAGGGCGCGCTGACGATCGAAGCGGCGTAGCCTGCTTGCGTCGAGCCTCTCGGTCGGCCAGCCTCCGGTCGTGACGCTCGAGCTGCTCTCGATCGTCGCGGCCAGGAAGCACACGCCGCGGCCACCGGCACCGCCGCCGGAGGTCTTCCCGTCCCCCGGCGTGCCGTGGGGGTTGATCCTGATCCTGGTCGGCGGGGTCGCCCTCGTCGGGATGGTCGCCTACCTCAGCTATCTCTCGACCAAGCGGCGCCGGCTCGGGTTCCAAACGATGGCTCGGCAGCTCGGCCTGTCGTACTCGCTCGAGGACCCGTTCGGCCTGCTCGGCGAGCCCTTCGCCCTGTTCCAGAAGGGTGACGGCCGCGGCGTGGAGAACGTCCTCTCGGGGGTGTGGCAAGGCCTCGACCTGCGGGCGTTCGACTACTGGTACTACGAGGAGTCGACCGACTCGAACGGCCGGACCAGCCGGTCGTACTACCGGTTCGACTGCGCGATCGTGCCGATCGGAGCCGCGTGTCCCGCGCTGTCGATCGGTCACGAGACCTTCTTCACCCGCATCGCGGGCGCGCTGTCGTTCCACGACATCGAGTTCGAGGACGAGACCTTCAACCGGGCGTTCAGCGTTCGCGGGAACGACCGCAAGTTCGCGAACGATCTGGTGGACGCAAGGATGATGCAGTGGCTGATCGAGCACGCGGCCGACTACGGCGTCGAGGTCGTCGGGAACCGGGTGCTCGTGGCGGGACCGAAGATCCCACCGACCGAGCTCGTCCAGCTCATCGGGACGGCCAAGGCGTTCATCGATCACGTGCCGAAGGTGGTGTTCTCGCTGTATCCCGTCTCGGGCTAAGCTGCCGAGGTCGCATCGACGTCAGGTCCGAGGGAAGGAGCCTGCATCGTGTGGGTCTGGATCGTCCTGCTTGCCGTGATCCTGCTGGTCGTCTTCGGTGGGATCGCGAGCTACAACCGGTTCGTCTCGCAGCGGAACCTCGTGCGGGACGCGTGGGCGAACATCGATACCGAGCTCCGGCGCCGGTACGACCTCATCCCCAACCTGGTCGAGACCGTGAAAGGCTACGCCTCCCATGAACGCGAGGTCTTTGAGAACGTCACGAAGGCTCGTGCGATGGCGACGGCCGCCACCGGTTCGCCGGCCGACCAAGCGGCGGCCGAGGGTCCGTTGGTCGCCGCCCTCCGGCAGCTGTTCGCGGTTGCCGAGAACTATCCCGAGCTGAAGGCGAACCAGAATTTCCTGGCGTTGCAGTCCGAGCTCTCCAACACCGAGGACCGGCTGCAGACCGCCCGTCGCTTCTACAACAGCAACGTGCGCGACTACAACCGTCGGGTGCAGTCGTTCCCGTCGAACGTGGTTGCTCGCTCGTTCGGGTTCGCCGAAGAGCAGTTCTTCGAGGTGGACGAGGCGCTGCGTGGCGACGCCGGCGTGCCGCACGTCGACTTCGTCGGCGAGACGCCGGGCGTGACGTTCGGCGGGCAGCCCCCAGCACAGGCTCCGGAAACGGCTCCCGCCCAGTCGGAGCCGGGGGACGCCCCTCCTCCACCGCCGGCGCCGCCGTCCTAGCGCTACTCCACCGCGAGCGTGAGAGGCGCCACCGGGTCGGTCGGTGCTTCGCCACACCCTTCGAAGATCGGCGTGGCGCGTACGTCTCGTGTCAGGAACCACCATAGTGCGGCCCACCCGAGCGCCAGCCCGCCCACGATCGCGACCGCCGTGCGCGGGCCGATCTCGTCGGCGAGCGCCGACGCCACGAGGCTGGACACGGCGAGCGACAGGGTGATCAACGCGAAGTCGAAGGCGAAGATGCGGCCGCGGATCCGGTCGGGGACCAGCCGCTGCAACCCATAGCTGGACAGCACCCATTGCGCGCCCCCGCCGAGGTGGGCGATGAGGATGCTGAGTCCCGCCAGCCAGAGCGTCGGCATCGCGCCGAGCGCCATGTATCCGATCCCGAACACGGCCAGCGCGGTCGCGATCGTCGGGATCAGCCGCTCGTGGTCGCGGCCCGCGAGCCGATGACCGAGGAATGGACCGATCAACGCGCCGACGCCGCGACAGGCCATGAGGAAGCCGAACCCGACGTCGCCGCCGTTGAACACCTGCCGGGCGAACACCGCGACGAGAGCGAGGACGCCGGCGGCGAGTCCGAACCCGAACTTCACCGAGATCAATGCCCGAACGCGGTGATCGCGCCGCGCGTAGCGAGCCGTTTCGGCCGTGGCCCGGGTGATCCCGACATGTTCCTCTCCGGTCCGGTCTTCGGAGAAGGGGCGATGGATCCGCGCGAGCAGCAAGGCGGAGAGGGCGAACGAGACCGCGTCGACCGTGAACGCGGTATCGCGTCCGAAGACGGTCGACACGATGCCACCCAGGGCGGCGCCGACGGCCAGCATCGTGCCCCAGAGCGAACCGCTCAGGGCATTGGCGGTCGGCAGGTCCTTCGGCTCCACGACGTTCGGGATCGACGCGGACGACGCAGGGTCGAAGACGGCGGCGAACACCGACAACGCTGCGAGCAGCACGTACGCCAGCCAGAGGTTCCTCGGCCCGACGGCGAGGAAGGCGATACAGAGGGCCGTTCGTGCGACATCGCACCCGATCATGAGTCGGCGTCGATCGAAGCGGTCGGCGAGCCACCCCGCCCAAGGGGTCGCCAGGAAGATCGGGAGCTCCTGCGCCATGATCAGGACGCCGACCGCGAAGGCCTCTCCCGTCACCTCGAGGACCATGCCGCCCAGCGCGACGAACAGGAACCAGTCGCCGCCGAGTGAGATCACGGATGCGAGGAACAGCCGTCGGAAGTCGCGGTTCCGCCGCAACAAAGAGGCGGCGGCTCGGACACCCGTCGCGCGCTCCCGCCCAACCCGTTCCGCCATGGCCTGCAAGACTACCGGGCGTTCCCGAGTTGGAAGGAGACGCATGCTCGAGCCCATCACCTGGTTCCGGCAGGCCGCGCTCCGCTGGCGAGACGCCGAGCGAACGGTCTATATCGATCCGTGGGGAACACCGACGGATGCGCCGCCCGCGGACTGGATCTTGATCACGCATGCGCACGGGGATCACTTCCAGCCCGACGAGATCGAACGGCTCTCGACCGCATCGACCAAGCTCGTCGCACCGCATGACGTGGCGAGGGAGTTGAGCGGGGACGTCACCCCGGTCGCCCCAGGCGAGTCGCACGAGGTGGGCGGGCTCCGCTTCACCACGGTGCCTGCCTACAACGTCGTGGAGCATAGGCTCGCGTCGCATCCGAAGGAGAATGGGTGGGTCGGCTACATCGTCGAGCTGGGAGGCGGGACCTACTACCACGCCGGCGACACGGACCACACGCCCGAGCTCGACTCCGTCGAGGCCGATGTCGCTTTCCTTCCGATCGGTGACGGTCCGTACACGATGGGTCCGGATGAAGCCGCGGGATTGGCGAAGGTGATCCAGCCGAAGATCGCGGTGCCGATGCACTACGGGTTCGTGGTGGGCTCGCGCACCGACGGCGATCGGTTCCGCGACCTGGCCTCGCCCATACGGGTGGACCTGCTCACGCCGGAGGATCCGTTCGAGCTGGACTGAAGGCCGGATCCGGTCAGGTCTCTACCAGCAGCCCGCGCCGGCGACGGATCCTTCGGTCGAGCTGGCCGAACAGCAGGTAATCGACCGCGACCCCGATCACCACGATCACCGCGAGGGCGGCGAACAGGGTCGGGACGCTCGCACCTCGGCGCGGGTCGAGCAGGTGACCCAGCCCGGCGTGGGCCGCCGCGACGATCAGCTCACCGGCCATCAGGGCCTTCCAGGCGAACCCCCACGCCTGCTGGAGACCACCCATCATGCCGGGCAGCGCGGCCGGAACGATGACCTTGCGGTACAGCGACCATCCGTGAGCACCGAGGGTCCGGCCGGCGCGCTCGTAGAGAGGCGGCACCTGGCGGATCGCCTGCAGCGTGGCGAGGGTCATCGAGGGGAACGACCCGACGATCGCCACGAACACGACCGCGCGCTCGGTCGCGCCGAACCAGATCACGGCGAGCGGGACCCACGCGACGAACGGCGTGATCTGCAGGGCCACCACGATCGGCCTGATCGCACGGCGCGCGAAGCCGTTGAGTGCGAGCGCCAGACCGAGCGCGGTGCCGGAGACGACGGCAACGACGAAGGAGAAGGCGAGCCGGATGAGGGTCTTGGCCGCAGCGTCGGGCAGCGTCCCATCCCGCATCCCGTCCAGGAACGCGGACCAGACCACCGACGGCGAGGGGATCGCCGCGGAGTCGGTGACGGCCGCGACGATCGCCCAGATCGCGATCAACCCGACAACGCCGGCGAGCGGGGGACCCAGCTCCTCAGCGAGCCATCTCGCGCGCGACACTCGCGTCCACCTCCTGCATCAAGAGGGTGTGGATCTCGGAGACGACCCTCGCGACCAACACGTCGTCGAGGTCCCGCGGGCGAGGTGCGTGGATCCGGAACTCCTCCAACAGGCGGCCGGGCGCGGCCGACATCACCAGCACCCGATCGGCGAGGAGCGTCGCCTCCCGCACGTTGTGCGTGACGAACAGGAACGTCTTGCGATCGTCCGATTCGACCCAGAAGCGCTGCACCTCTCGCTGGAGCAGTTCACGCGCCTGCGCGTCGAGGGCGCCGAACGGCTCATCGCCCAACAGGACGTCGGGGTCGGCGGCCAGCGCGCGGGCCAGCGCCACGCGCTGACGCATGCCGGCGGAAAGCTCGTGGGGCTGCGCGTCGGCCCACCGCTCCAGGTGGACGTTGGCGAGCCATCGCTGCGCGATGTCGCGGCGTGCGGATGCCGGCACCCCGATGAGCTCGAGGCCCAGCTCGACGTTCCCCAGCACGGACAGCCACGGGAACAGAGCCGGCTCTTGGAAGAGCACGGCCCGATCGGGCCCGGGGCCGGTGATCGGACGGCCGTCGAGCAGGGCCTCACCACTGCTCGGCATGACCAACCCGGCGAGGACGTTCAGCAGGGACGTCTTCCCGCATCCGCTCGGGCCGAGCAGGCAGACGAACTCACCCTGCGCGACCTCGAAGGTCAGGCGATCCGTCGCGGTGATGGTCTCGCCCGACGCGGTTCGACGCGTGACCACGAGGTCTCGGAGGGCGAGCTTCGGCTCCGCGGGAGCGGACGGAAGGTCGGCGAGGGTGCGGAGCGCGTCGGCCATCACCGCAGACGGAACTTCTCCGCCATCTCGACCTGCACGACCTTGCCGTCCTGCACCACGAGCACGACGGTGCCGAACTGGATCTTGCGCAGGATGTCCGCGACCTTCGCCAGGACGAGCTTCTCTTCCTCCGTGAGGGCGAGCTCGGAGAGCTGCTCGTCGGCCCCCGACTTCGATGCGTCGACCATCACGCGGATGCTACGCGGTCGGGTATGTGGTCGGGGTCGAACCGTGCCCTGCACGACGGTTCCTCCTGACAACGGACGAGGCCGCCGAGCCGTGCATCGACTAGGGACGTCGTCGCCGCAGCCATCGAGCGGTTCATCGTTGGCCTGACGGGGATGAGCGGCGGGCGTCCGCAGCCCCGTTCATTGACACCACCTGCCTTCGCGCGGCATCCTTACGGCGACGCGGACGTGCGACCGGACATCCGGAGCCATCGCTTCGATGGACGGCGGCTGAGGAGTCGCAGCAACTCGTCCATATCCTTTTCGGTTGACCGGACCACCGGAGGCCGAGGCCCAGTACCGAGCTGGCATCGTCGATGCCAGCCCAACCGGAAGGAGTTTCCATGCCTCGGTGGTTCAAGCGCCGCATCCTTGCGGCGCCGGTTGTACTCACGTTCATCGGACTTGCCGCATGCTCGAGCTCGAGCACGTCCGGCTCCGCCGGATGCAGCTCGTCTTCTCCCGCCAGTTCGGCGGTGGTCAACTTCGCCGGGTACAGCACTCCGCGGGAGGTCTACGACGCGAAGATCATCCCGACCTTCGTGAAGGAATGGAAAGACAAGACCGGCCAGACCGTGCTCTTCAACGAGTCCTACGCCGGCTCAACGACGCAGGCGCAGAACGTCGTGAACGGTCTGGGCTCCGACGTCGTGGCACTGTCGTTGGCCCCGGACGTCCAGACGATCCAGGACGCCGGGCTGATCACGCACGACTGGACCCAGGCCCCCGACGGCGGCATGGTCTCGGCATCGGTGGCGGTGTTCGACGTGCGTGCGGGCAACCCCAAGGGCATCAAGGACTGGAGCGATCTGGCCGCGCCCGGGACCGGGGTGCTCACGCCGGACCCGGCGCAGAGCGGTGGTGCGCGGTGGAACCTCGTCGCACTCTGGGGGGCGGCGTTGCGCGGCGACGTCACCGGCATCGCGAAGGGCGATGAAGCGGCCGCGACCACGCTTATGCAGAACGTCACCCACAACGTGATCTCGTACGACAAGAGCGCCCGCGACTCGATCCAGAACTTCGAGTCGGGCAACGGCGACGTTGCCATCACCTACGAGAACGAGGTGAAGACGGCACAGGCGGCCGGCGAGCCCGACACCGCCGTGTATCCGAAGGGGACCGTCCTCATCGAGAACCCGGTCGCAGTCGTGGACAAGAACGCCCAAGCCCATTGCGTGGAGGACGTGGCCAATGCGTTCGTCGATTACCTCCACACGAAGGAGGCCAAGGACTTCTACACCACGGTCGGCTACCTCCGCCCGGTCGACCCCACCGAGGCCGCCGCGGGAGATCAGGCCAACGGATTCCCCGCGATCACCGACCTCTTCACGGTCGCCGACCTCGGCGGGTGGGACGCGTTGAACCAGAAGCTGTTCAGCGACACGGGGATCGCCACGCAGGCGATCGCTCAGGGCGGCTGATCCCGACGATGGGCAGCGCCGCGCAGACCATCGGTGGCCGCAGCAGGCTGCGGTCCTCGCAGAGGACCACAGC
>JALYLP010000216.1 GCA_030774195.1 Actinomycetota bacterium
GCCCCCGTCATCCCGCTCCATCGTCCGCGAGCGCGTAGGACCGTCTCGATCGCCATCGCGGCCGCGCTCGCGCTTGCCGGGATCGCGTACGCGGCCGCATCGCGTGGGTCGCACCCGGGATCCCCGGCCGTGTCGCCAGCGCCCTCCGCGCCAACGGTTTTCGGTCCATCCTCCACCGGAGCCGGGTCGAACGACCGACGGAGCGTGCCCGCTCCGACCGAACGGACGGCGTCGCATCCGCTGGGAGCCCGGCCCTCGGGCGCCGGCACCCCTTCACGCGGCGGAGCCGGAACCACCCGCGACGGCGGTGGCGGCGCGGCGAAGGCGGGGGACGATCCTCACGATCGAGACCAGGGGACCGGGAACGACGGCTCCCACAACGATCACGGATCCGGGAACAACGGCCCCGAGGGATCGCGTCCACCCACCTCGCACGGGCGCTGAGCCTCGACGACCATCCGGTTCCTCAAGATCGAGGCGTGCATCCTGGCTCTGTCGGGCGATAGGAAGGTGGAAAGCCTCTGATCGTCTGCGGACGATCGGCGCGGGCAGCGCTCTCGGAGAGGAAGGACGCAGGCCGGGACGACTCAAGCGACCTCATCCCCCGCGGCGGGAGTTTGGTCTCCAACCCTCGCGCCCCCGCCGTCGACCTGGCCTTGCGGGAGGGCCGGCACCTCGGTGCCGGTCCTCCCGTCGCGTTCGATCTCACCCACGAGCGACGCGCACCGGCCTGAGCACGAAGATCAGGGCGCCACGCTCGATCACGGCGGTTCGCCGCTGAGTGAGCGTGCTCGCTCGACCTGCCGGACGAGATGCCTCCGAAGCCGTGCCCCGAACGCGTCGACGTCACCCTCATCGTCGATGTCGCCGGCCGCGAGCAGTGGCTCCCCGAAGACGATCGCGAGACGTGGCCGCCACGGCCGCGCCCAGGACAACCCGGACTTGGGCCACCGGCGGTGCGTGCCCCAGATCCCGACGGGGACGACCGGGGCGCCACTGGGAAGCGCGATGCGCGCGACGCCGCTCCGGATCCGCATCAGCGTGTCCGGGTCGGCATTCACCGTTCCTTCCGGCGCCACGGCGAGCAGAACGCCTTCCTTCACAGCGGTCAGAGCGGCCTCCAGCGCAGTCTCGTCACCTTCGCCCCGCCGGATCGGGATCTGATCGAACCGACGGAGGATCCAGCCGGAGAACCCCTTGCGGAAGAACTCGGCCGCGACCAGGAACCGGCTCTCGCGCTTGATCCGACGGCCGATCTCGATCGCGAGCACGGGCCCGTCGAGCGCACTGACGTGGTTGAACGCGACGATGGTCGCTCCGCTCGAAGGCAGATGCTCGAGGCCCTCGACACGCGTCCGGAACACCAGTCGGACGAGCGGCGTGACGATCGGGAGGCCGACGCGCCACCAGCGGTTCAGCTCACCCCCGGCCACGAGCGGCATGCTAGCGTCCGGCTCATGGACGTGCTCGCGATCCGGGACCTCGC
Source organism: Actinomycetota bacterium (assembly GCA_030774195.1). GTDB lineage: Bacteria > Actinomycetota > UBA4738 > UBA4738 > HRBIN12 > AC-51. The sequence goes on from JALYLP010000216.1 coordinate 1,487, forward strand.
GGGCGCCCATCTCGACCGATACGTCGCTGCGCTTCGAACGATGGTCAACGTCGATTGCGGCACGTTCAACCGGGCGGGCGTCAACAGGATCGCCGACCTCTGCGAGGTGCGCTTCCGTGAGAGCGGTTGGGACGTCGAACGCATCGGCCACGTACCCAGCGACGACGGACCGGGATTGGGTGACGGGCTCGTGGGAACGATCCGCGGTGCGGGTGGCGCCCGGGTGCTGATGGTCGGCCACATGGACACCGTATTCGACGACGGGACGGCAGCGGAGCGACCGTTCTCCGTCCGCGGGGACCGTGCGTACGGACCGGGCGTCAGCGACATGAAAGGAGGCCTCCTCGCGGGGTTCTTCGCCGCGGACGCCCTCCGCGAGGCGGACTTCGATGGCTTCGAGCGCATCACGTACGTCTGCAACCCGGACGAGGAGATCGGCTCGCCGTCTTCGAGCCCGACGATCAGACGCCTCGCTGCCGAACACGATGCGGCGCTCATCTTGGAGTCCGGTCGTGCTAACGGCGATGTCGTGTCCTCCCGCAAAGGAACCACCGACTACGTGATCCGGATCCACGGCCGAGCTGCGCATGCCGGGGTCGAGCCCGACGAAGGTCGCAGTGCGGTGATCGAGGCCGCGCACACGGCGATCGAGATCGCCGACATCCATGGGCGATGGCCCGGGGTGACGTGCAACGTTGGTGTCCTCCGAGGCGGAACGAGATCGAACGTCGTGGCCGAGGAGGCGGTGCTGGAGGTGGATCTCCGCTCGCCCGAGCTCGCGACGCTCGAGGAAGCGAAGCGGGCCATAGAAGCCATCTGCGCCGAACCCGTCATCGACGGTGTGACGATCTCGGTCCGATCCGACGGCGGGCATCAACCGATGGAGAAGACCGGCGCGTCCCAGCGATTGGTGGACGAGGCCGTCTCCGTTGCCGTCGAGCTCGGCTTCGTGCTCTCGGATGCCGCGACCGGCGGAGCGTCCGACGGGAACACGACCAGCGCGGCGGCCTGCCCGACCCTCGACGGGCTCGGGCCGGTCGGGGGAGGGGCGCACAGCCGCGACGAATGGCTCGACCTGGAGAGCGTCGTTCCACGGATCGCGCTGCTTGCGGGGGTGATCACGAGGTTATGAGCGAGGATGTGGCATGGCGGTTCGATGAGCTGCACCCGGACGCCTACCGGATGCTCGTGGAGGGTGTCCCGGCGATCCTCTACATCGATCGACCGGACGAGCTGTCGACGAACCTCTACACCAGTCCCCAGATCGAGTCGTTGCTCGGGTACTCCGTGGAGGAATGGATGGCGGACCCCGAGCTGTGGAGGGGATCGATCCATCCTGAGGACCGCGACCGGGTCTCGCTCGCGAACGAGGAATCCAACCGCAACGCGGAGCGGTACGTCGACGAGTACCGGATCATCACCAAGGTCGGGCGGACCGTGTGGATCCGCGATGAAGCGGCTCCCGTCCGCGGGCCCGACGGGACGCTCCTGTACTGGCGCGGGGTGATGCTGGACATCACCGAGCGCAAAGAGGTCGAGGAGAAGCTCCGCTGGAGCCTCGACGTGCTCCGCCGGACGCTGCAACAACGTCGCGAGCTGGCCCGCCGCCTCCAGAACGCCCAAGAGTCGGAGCGCCAACGGATCGCGGCGGACATCCATGACGATCCGATCCAGGTGATGAGCGCGATCGACATGCGCCTGCAGATGCTGGCCGAGTTCCCGGACTCGGCCACGCCGGACGCGATCGCGGGGATCGAGTCGGAGGTCCACGCAGCGATCGAGCGTCTCCGCTCGATGCTCTTCGAGCTCCGTCCCGCGGCGCTCGACCGGGAGGGCCTCGTCCCCGCGCTCCGCGTGTACCTCGAGCGGAGGGCGAAGGCCAGCGACTGGGTCATCGAGGTCGTCGACGGGATGACGCAGGAACCGGGTCCGGACATGCGGGCCCTCCTGTACCGGATCGCGCAAGAGGCGGTCGCCAACGCGGCGAAGCACGCGCAGGCGTCGCGGGTCCGGGTCGAAGCCATGTCGGCGGGCGACGGCGTGACGCTGCGGGTGCGCGACGACGGGCATGGCTTCGTGCCGGATCTGGACGCGGCTCCCGCGCCCGGTCACTTGGGTCTGTCGACGATCGTCGAACGGGCTGAGCTCGCCGGTGGTTGGGCCAGGATCCTCAGTTCGCCCGGCGACGGAACGACCGTGGAGTGCTGGCTGCCGCTCGATGTCGCCACGGGCGACCCTGCGCTCGGCGCGTGAGCCGCCTCCTCAGACCGCGGCTTCCGCGCGTGTCGGCTCGACCGCGCGACCGGTCGAAGGGTCGAAGTAGTGGAACCGCGAGGGGTCGAGGGACAGGGTGATGGACCCACCGGGTTTCACGGTGGTACGCGCGTCGACGCTCGCACAGAAGATGCACTTCGCCTCCTCCGTCGCGAGGAGAAGCTCGTCGTCGCCGTCTTCGACGGTCGCCGCCCGGATCTCTTCGGCCGTGACCGGCGGCTCGTCCACCTCGAACAGGACGTTCACCTCGGACCCGAGCTCCTCGGTGACCTCGGCGGTGACGTCGATGGTGGGGAGCGATCCGTCGCGCCAGACGTTCGCGTCCTCCATGTCCGATGGGCGCACGCCCAGGATCACGCTCTTCCCCTCGTACGCCGAGAGGTCCACGCCGTCGCCTCTCGGAAGGTCCCATCCACCGAACTCCAGCCGTCCCGATCGAACCCTCGCTTCGACCAAGTTCATCGGCGGCGAGCCGATGAACGCGGCGACGAACAGGTTCGTGGGATGGCGGTAGAGCTCTTGCGGTGTGTCCACCTGCTGCAGCAACCCGTCGCGGAGCACCGCCACGCGCTCGCCGAGGGTCATCGCCTCGACCTGATCGTGCGTCACGTACACGGTGGTGGTCTTGAGACGTTCGTGCAGCAGCATGAGCTGGCCTCGCATCTGCACGCGAAGCTTCGCGTCGAGGTTGGACAGCGGTTCGTCCATCAGGAACGCTTGGGGTTCGCGCACCATCGCGCGGCCCATCGCGACGCGTTGCCGCTGTCCGCCCGAGAGCTCCGCAGGCCGGCGCTGCAGCAACGGCAGGAGCCCCAGGATCTTCGCGGCATCGAACACACGCTGTTTGAGCTCCGCCTTGGGGGTTTTCCGGAGCTTCAGCCCGAACGCGAGGTTCTGCTCGACCGTCATGTGCGGGTACAGGGCGTAGCTCTGGAACACCATCGCGACGTCTCGCGCCTTCGGCTCAAGATCGGTCACCTGCCGGTCCCCGATCGTGATCTCGCCGGCCGTGACGTCCTCGAGCCCCGCGATCATCCGCAGGATCGTGGACTTCCCGCATCCGGAGGGGCCAACGAGGACCATGAATTCGCCGTCTGCGATCTCGAGCGAGACATCGTCGACGGCGACCACGTCGTCGCCGAAGAGCTTGGTGATCCGATCCAAGACGATCCTCGACATCAGGACTCCTCTCGTCGACGTGCTCGTGGCGCTTCGCGTCGTGGCCGCGGCCCCCGTCGGGCGGCAGTCTTCGCCGCCAACGCTTCGTGCGTCAAGCCCGTACGTACCCGGCGGTACGCCGCTTCGCGTGCACCGATGTGATCGAGCCCGATCAGCGCAGCCCCGACCACGGGCGGCGCGTCCAACACGAGCACGCACGCGTCGGGCGCGAACGCTCTGACCCCCGACTCGATCCGCTCCAGGAATGGCTGCCACCCGCTCTGGAACACCCCGCCGCCCAGCACGACATCCACGTCGAGCTTCTGCATCCGCAGCCGGCGGATCGCCACGGTCGCCATCGCGACGATCTCGTCGGCTTGGCGCCACACGACCTCTCGGGCGATGCGATCGTTCCTGCGAGCGGCGCGGAACAGGACGGGTGTCAGCTCGGTGAGCCGATGCTCACCCAGCGTGCCCCGATAAAGCGCTTCCATGACCTGGCTTGGCCGGCGCATGCCGAAATGGGTCGGCACGAGGGTTCGGAGGATCGTCGACTCGCCCCGGCCGTCCTCGGCACGGATCGCGTGCCACAGCGAAAGGGTTCCGAGCTCGATCCCGCCGCCGAAATCCCCGCTGACCGGGCCGATGGCGGGGAACCGCGTGACGCGGCCGTCGGGTGCGACGCCCGAGCAGTTGGTTCCGAAGCCGCACACCACACCGACCCCCCACGATCGCTCCGTCCCTGCCCGGAGGACGGCGAAGCTGTCGTTGCGGACCACGTCCTCGACCGCGAGCACGTGCTGGCGCAGCCATCTCACGATCCTGCGATCGTCAACCGGGAGGTCCGCGCCCGAGAGGCAGAAGACGCCGAGGTCCGCGAGGGGCG
>JALYLP010000217.1 GCA_030774195.1 Actinomycetota bacterium
AGCTGTTCTCGGTGCCCGGTCAGACCGTGTTCATCGACGGCGTGCAGGTCTCGACGTACGAGTATCCGAGCAGCGGGACGCTCGACGAAGAGCGATCCGCCATCAGCCGGGATGGCTACTCCGTCCCGACGGGGACGGGCGGGGTTGCGATGGTCGAATGGGTAGCCACGCCGCACTTCTATGCGGGAGGCAAGCTTCTCGTCCTGTATGTCGGTGAAAAGCAACACACCCTCGAGGCGCTCGATCTCCTGCTCGGACCGCAGTTCGCAGGCGGCTAGCTCCGCGAGTGACCGAGGTAGCTGGGGCGAGTGGCAGAGACCGTCCGCGTGAGTAGCGTCACTCCGATCAGTTCCGCGACCTAACCTCGGACCCTGGACAGGCCCGAACGAACCCGCAGGTGTGCTCACAGGGGCAGTGCAATGAAGGACACGGGGCCAACCGGTCCACCGATGGAGTTCGGTCCTTGGCAACCGTGGAGACTCAAGGGGATCGGGCTCCTTCGGATCGTGTTCGGTCTCGCATGGGCGGTGGACGCCTGGTTCAAGTGGCAGCCCGCCTTCGTCAACGGGTTCACGAGCTACCTGAGCGGCGCGAAGGAAGGGCAGCCGGCCTGGGTCAAGGACTGGATCGGGTTCTGGATCGACATCGTGAAGGTCAACCCGCGCTTGTTGGCCTACATCGTCGCGGTCGCGGAGACGGCCGTGGCGATCGGCCTGCTGCTCGGGGTGTTCAGCAACTTCACCTATCTGGTCGGATCGTTGCTGACGCTCGTGATCTGGACGACCGCGGAAGGGTTCGGCGGGCCGTACGTCGCTGGTTCCACCGACATCGGCGGCGCGATCATCTACGTGATCGTGTTCGGGTGCCTGTTCCTCTCTGCCGCGGGCCTCTACCTCGGGCTCGACCGGCGACTCACCCCGAAGCTCGGACGTTGGGGCTTCTTGGCGTCGCGTGTTTGACTCGGTCCACGCCCATCGCTACGCCCCTTGGCAGAGCGACATCGAAGCATGTGCGATCCTGCGCGTTAATACCAAGCCGCGAGCCACCCGCGCATCCGCGCGATCTCCGTTTCCTGAGCGGCGATGATCGCAGCGGCGAGTTCCTTGATCTCGGCTTTCGTCGCGCTCTGCTGTGCAAGCTTCGCAGCGGTGATCGCCGACTCATGGTGCGGGATCATCGCTTCGAGGAAGGCCTTGTCGAAGGGCTGGGCGCCGCGCAGCATCTCGACATCGGTGGTCATGTCCATCGTGCCGCCCATCTCCATGCCGCCCATGGAGTGGCCTGCCATCTCCATCCCCGGCAGCATCGGCATCGCGTCCATCGGCGGCGTCTGATCGCTCCCGAACCAGTCCTTCCGCCACTCCCGCATCTGCGCGATCTCGGTCTCCTGGGCGGAGATGATCTCGGCTGCGAGTGCTTTGATCTCCGGGTGCTCGCCGCGATCGGCCGCGATCTTCGCCATCTCGACGGCCGAGAGGTGGTGGGGCACCATCATGTCGATGAACTGCTGGTCGAACGTCGCCATCGTCAGTCCTCCCTGGATGTTGGTCCTCGAAGCGGGCGAGATCCGTTCAACGCTCATCCTGGATCCTCCTCCGCCTGAGGGAGCCGGAGGCGCTTCAGCAGGAGCGCGTTCACTGCGACGAGGAGGCTCGATCCCGACATCGACAACGCCGCGATCTCCGGCCGGAGGACCAACCCGAAGGCGGGCTCGAAGACCCCCGCCGCGATGGGGATCGCAACTGAGTTGTAGCCGATCGCCCACCCGAGGTTCTGCCGCTCCTTGCGGAGGGTCCCACGCCCGATCGCCAGGGCGGTGGGGACGTCCAGTGGATCGGAGCGCATGAGAACGACATCGGCGGTCTCGATGGCGACGTCGGTCCCGGCGCCGATCGCGATGCCAAGATCGGCCTGGGCGAGCGCCGGCGCATCGTTCACACCGTCGCCCACCATGGCGACCTTCCTACCGTTCTCCTGGAGCCGAGCGACCGTGCTCGCCTTGTCGCCGGGCAGCACCTCCGCGATCACGGCGTGCACACCGAGCTGGTCTGCGATGCGCCGAGCGGTGGCTTCGTTGTCGCCGGTGAGCATGACCACTTCGACGCCCGCATCTCGAAGAGCGGCGACCGCTGCCGCCGACGTTGGACGCGGGGCATCGGCGATCCCGATCACCGCGGCGGCCCGGCCATCCACGGCCACGATCACCGCCGTGCGGCCCCCGGAAGCCAGCTCTTGGCGTTTGCCCTCCAGCGGTCCCATGTCGATGCCCTCCCGCGACATCAGTCGAGCGTTGCCGACCGCAACGAGATGGCCCCCGACCTTCGCGAGGGCACCGTGGCCGGGGACGTTCTCGAAGCTCTCCGCCTGCGCTGGAGCGACCGCATGATCGTCTGCGTATCGGACCACGGCTCCCGCGAGAGGATGTTCGGACTCGCGCTCGACCGCTGCGGCGAGTCGGAGGACCTCCTGCTCGGGCATCCCGTCGACCACCACATCGGTCACCTCGGGCTCACCCTTCGTGAGCGTCCCCGTCTTATCCATCACGACGACCTGGATCCGGGCGGACGTCTCCAACGCGACCGCGTTCTTGAACAGGATGCCCCGCTTCGCACCGAGCCCGGTTCCGACCATGATCGCGGTCGGCGTCGCCAGGCCGAGGGCGTCCGGGCAGGTGATCACGACGACCGTGATGGAGTATAGGATCGCGGTGCTGAATGGCTGCCCGACCGCCAGCCAGACCAGCAGCGTGAGCGCGCCTCCGATCAGGGCGACCAGCACCAGCCAGAACGCGGCGCGGTCCGCCAGTCGTTGACCGGGCGCCTTCGAGTTCTGAGCCTCCTGCACGAGCTTGACGATCTGGGCGAGCGTCGTGTCGGCGCCGACCTTCGTGGCCCGCACGCGAAGCGTCCCGTTCCTGTTGATGGTGGCCCCGATCACCTCCGAGCCCGTCGCCTTCGACACGGGGAGACTCTCGCCGGTGACCACGGACTCGTCGACGTCGCTCTGGCCTTCCTCGACGACACCGTCGGTGCCGATCTTGTCGCCCGGTCGGACGAGCAGCAGATCACCGACGACGATCTCGGCGGTCGGGATCTCCACAGGCTCGCCGTCTCGGATCACGGTCGACTTCGGCGGCGCGAGGTCGATCAAGGTCCGGATCGCGTCGTTCGCCCCACCTCGCGCCCGCATCTCGAACCAGTGCCCCAGCAGGACGAAGGTCGCGAGCACGCTGACCGCTTCGTAGAAGGTGTCCCCCCCACCCGTGAGCGTGACCAACACGGAGTACAGCCACCCGGTGCCGATCGCCACCGACACCAGCACCATCATGTCGAGGGTGCGCGCACGAAGCGCTCGAACCGCGCCGTCGAAGAAGATCGAGGACGCGTAGAAGACCACGGGCAGACTCAGCAGGAGCAACCACACGTCGTCGCGGAGACCGAACGGCGCTGCCACGTTGAAGCTCAGGACGTCGCGCCCGATCGGTGACCACAACACGATGGGGATCGACAGGAGGGCGGCGACCAGGAAGCGGTTCCGCATGTCGCGGACCATCGCGTCCATCGACATGCCGGCGTGCCCCCCGTGGCCCATCGCATCTTGGG
>JALYLP010000218.1 GCA_030774195.1 Actinomycetota bacterium
GCCAGGTAGTAGATGCCGAGCTGGAGGCTCTCCTCGGCCTTCGGCGCGTTGTCCGGGTTGCCGGTCTTGAAGTCGGTGATCCGCGTGCCACCGGACGCGAGCGAGCCGATCCGGTCGATCACGCCGACGATCGTCACGCCGTCGAACTCGAACTCGAAGAACTCCTCGACCGCCAAGGACTCGCCCTCGCCGTAGTTGAACCACCAGTTCCGGAACATCCGCTCCTCGACGAGCCGCCGGTACGCCACGGAGACCGCCTTGGAGGGGAACTCCTGATCGCGCCAGCGTTCCGTGATGGCAGCGAGGATCGACTCCTTCGACTTCTCGAGCTCACCCTTCTCGCATTGCTCGATCAGCCCGTGCACCAGCTTTCCGACCCAGGCCTGATAGCCGGCCTTGCGGCCGAGCCCCAGCTCGTCGCCGAGTACGTGCTGCAGCTCGCAGTTCTCGAGTGTGGACAGCCGCGAGTAGCTGAGGCGCAGCTGGCCGTGGAGCGGGCGTCCGGTCTCGGTCCAGTCGCGCTGGAACCACCAGGTGGCCGGATCGGCCCCCAGCGCGTGGAGCCCGTCGAGCGCAGCCAACCGGCGCCAGTCCTCCGCGGAGGCATCGGCGAGCTGTCGGCGCCAGAGCGCCGTCGCCTCGCGGGTCGAGACCGGCTCGTCGAACGGCGACCCGGGAGCGGGCTGCCAGGTGGCGCCGAGCTCTCCGCCGAACCGCGTGCGGAGGGTCAGCTCGTCGGCGTCGGGATGCGTGTCGGAGCAGACGAGCACGATGCCGCGGCGCGCTCGGCCGACCACCACGTGGAACAGGCGGCGTTCGTCCTCCAGCCGGGCGCGGACCGATTCGGAGCGCGACGGCGTCCGCTCGAGCGATGCCAGGTCGAACATGGGCTCGGGGCGGCCGAGCGACGGGAAGTTGCCCTCGGCGGCGCCAGCCACGATCACCGTGTCGAACTCCAGTCCGACCGTGCCGTGCGCGGTGAGGACGGCGACGGCATCCGGTCCCACGCGGTCCCACGCCGTCCATCCGGGCCCGTGCTCGCCCGCATCCAGGGCTTCGAGGAACCCCTGCACACCGGTGTCGCCACCCTCGCTCGCCTCGGCCACCGCGTTGGCGAACGTGACCACGGTGTCGAGGTCGCGCCGGTCGTCGGCACCCTCGAGGCTGGCGGCCTCGACGAGCCGGCGCGAGCACGGCAGCTCCTCCCAGAGCACGCGGAAGGCGTCCTGGACCGACATCCCGGCGAAGAGCGCCGCCTTCGCGAGGGTCTCCCGAGCCATGACGACGGCGTCGGCCTCGGCCGGATCGAGGCCCTCGGTAACGTCGAGCGCCTCGGCCGTGGTGCGTCCGTCCACCCGCGCGCGGCGGATCAGGCCACGCGCCGCCGCCGGCGACAACCCGATCACGTCGGACGTGAGGAGCGGCTCGACGAGCTCGTCGCGCTCGGGCCCGCCGGCCACGAGCCACCGGAGCGCGAGTACGTACGGGTGGGTCGACGGCGCGGTGCCCAACGACAACCTTCCTTCGGGGACGACGCGCGGCACCTGCGCGTCATCGAGGGCGCGGAGCAGGTTGCCGACGTGCGCGCCCTGGCGGCGGACCACGACGGCGAGATCGCTCCATGCGACACCCTCGTCCACGTGGAGCCGGCGGAGCTCGCGCGCCACCGCGGCGTGCTCCTCCGAGGTGTGCGGCGCGATCCATGCAGTGACCGCGGGTTCGGCGACGGATCGATGACGTGTGGTCAGTTGGATCTGCTCGACGCCGGGGAACGCCTCGGTCGCGAAGCGGTCGAGCGGCAGCCGCGTCGTGCCCTGGAACGAGAAGACGTGCGCGTCGGGATCGGCCGCCACGATGAGCTCCGCGACGGCCAGACCGCGCAGGACGGCCTCCGCCGCCAGCGTGGTGTCCTGATAGTCGTCGACGAGGATGTGGTCGAACAACGGCGGGCCCTCGGACGCGGCGAGCGCCGCCCGCTGCAAGAGTCCGGCGAAGTCCACCTGGTTGGCGGCGTCGAGCACGCCCAGGTACTCCGCGGCGAAGCGCGCGAGCTCCTCCCACCCGCCCAGGCCGGCGGCGGCGGCGGCCTCCGAGAGGTCCTCGGGGGTCCGGAGGGCCTCCTGCATCCGCGACAGGAGCTGACGCACCTCGTCGGCGAACCCGCGGAGACCGAGTAGACCACCGTAGGCCGGCCAC
>JALYLP010000219.1 GCA_030774195.1 Actinomycetota bacterium
GCCCCGCCCCGCTCGGTGCCGACGTGTCGGAGGCTGATACGGGCGGCTGGGTCATCGACCCCGATGTCGAGGCCGGATCAGGTTTCTGCGCCATGGCTTCCGCGCGCGGAGTGGTCAAGTCGCTGAAGCAGAACCGGCACTTGATCGCATCGTCCTGGATCTCTTCCGCGCAGTAGGGGCACTTCTTCACCGCGATCCTCCAGCTCTGGGCGGTCCTTGACGGACCAGCTTACCGTCTCGGCTTGCGGGCCACGCTCGGCGGTAGCATGACCGCCTCCATGAGCGAGCGGATCGCCGTCCTGGTCTCCGGATCGGGCACCAACCTGCAGGCGCTCATGGACGATCCGGTCATCAAGCCGCATCTCGCGTTGGTGCTGTCGGACCGGCCGGGCGTCCGAGCGCTGGATCGGGCCCAGGCCGCCGGGATCCCCACGGTGGTCCTCGAGCCCGGAACGTTCCCGGATCGCGATACCTTCGATCAGGCCGTCCTCGACCTCTTCCACGACCGCGCGATCGACGTCTTGGTCAGCGCCGGCTATCTGCGGGTGCTCGGCAAGCGGGTGCTCGATGTGTACGAGGGCCGCTGGCTCAACGTCCATCCCGCGCTCCTCCCGTCGTTCCCAGGGATGCGCGGCGTCCGCGACGCGCTCGAGTACGGCGTGCGCGTGACCGGTGTCACGGTGCATCTGGTCGACGAGGGGACGGACACCGGTCCCATCGTGATGCAAGAGGCGGTCGAGGTCCGGCCCGACGACGACTGGGACTCGTTGGAGCCGCGCATCCACGACGTCGAACATCGACTGTTGCCCCGCGCCGTGCGTGCGTTGCTCGACGGAAGGATCGCGATCGATGGCCGGCAGGTGCGGATCGAGGAGGAGACATGACGGACGCCATGCCGATCAGACGCGCGATCCTCGCGCCGTACGACAAGACCGGACTCGAGGACTTCGCCCGAGCCCTGGTGGCCGGCGGCGTCGAGTTGATCGCCTCGGGGGGAACGGCCCGCGTGCTGACCGAGGCCGGGCTCCCGGTCACATCGGTCGAGGAGGTGACCGGCTCACCCGAGATGCTCGGCGGTCGCGTGAAGACACTCCACCCGAAGATCCACGCCGGCCTCCTCGCCGACCGGCGCAACCCCGAGCACGAGCGACAGCTCGAGGAGCAGGGGATCGAGCCGTTCGACCTCTTGGTCGCGGGTCTGTACCCCTTCCGGGAGACGGTCGCGAGTGGGGCGGGCTTCGACGAAGTGATCGAGAACATCGACATCGGCGGTCCCGCGATGGTGCGCGCGGCCGCGAAGAACTTCGAGTCGGTCGCGGTGGTGGTCAGCCCCGACCGGTACCAGATGATCGTCGATGAGACCAACCTGGAGGGCGGTCTCACGCGCGCGACCCGCTTCGCGCTCGCGACCGAGGCCTTCGCCCACACGGCCGCCTACGACGCGGCGGTCGCGAGTTGGTTCGCCGGGCGAGAAGACGACGCGCTGCCGGCGTTCGTCGGCTTGGCGTACGAGAAGCTGACAGATCTTCGCTACGGGGAGAACCCGCACCAACGTGGGGCCCTCTACCGGGAGGCCGGCGGCCCCGGCGTACTCGGCGGTGCCGAGGTGCTGCAGGGGAAAGAGATGTCGTTCAACAACTGGCTGGACACGTGGGCGGCGTACGACCTCGCGATCGCGCTCCCCGAGCATGCGTGCGTCATCGTCAAGCACAACAACCCCTGCGGCGCAGCGGCGCGGGAAACCTGCGCAGCCTCCTACGCGGCGGCGTACGAGTGCGACAGCGTGAGCGCTTTCGGCGGGATCGCGGCCTTCCACGCCATGTGCGACGCGTCCGCCGCCGATGCCATGCGGGACGTGTTCACGGAGGTCGTCGTTGCGCCTGGGTACTCCGATGACGCGCTCGCGGCGTTCGCGGGCCGTCCCAACCTGCGGGTCGTCCGCGCTCCGCTCGGACAGACGATGAGCCTCGACGTCCGGACGATCCCCGGAGGAGCGCTCATCCAGGACGTCGACATGATGGGCGAGTCACGCCCGGGCTTCCAGGTCGTGTCATCGCGGGAGCCCTCGGTGCAGGAATGGGAGGACCTGTCGCTGGCGTGGACGATCGCGTGGCGCGTCAAGTCGAACACGATCGTGTTCGTGCGGGATGGAGCGACCGTAGGGGTCGGCGCCGGGCAGATGTCGCGCGTCGATGCGTCCTGGATCGCCGCCCGGAAGGCCGGGGACCGCGCGAAGGGCTCCGTGCTCGCCTCGGACGCGTTCTTCCCGTTCCCCGATGCGCTCGAGGTCGCCGCCGAAGCGGGCTGTACGGCCGTGATCCACCCGGGAGGATCGAGGGGAGACGAGGAGGTCCTCAAGACGGCCGAGGCGCATGGGATGGCTGTGGTCCTCACCGGGACGCGCCACTTCCGACACTGATCCCGCCGTTCGGCTCCTGCATCGCTGCCGGTAGGATTCCCGGCGTGACCGCCAGGATCCTCGACGGCAAGACGACCTCCGCCCAGATCCGTTCGGAGGTCGCGGAGCGGGTTCGGGCGTTGTCGGACAAGGGCATCATCCCGGGCCTGGCCGCCGTCCTCGTCGGCGACGACCCGGCCTCTCGTATCTACGTGGGTCAGAAGCACAAGGCATCGGCCGATGTCGGGATCCGCTCCGAGCAGGTGGACCTCCCCGCCTACGTCACGGAGCACGAACTGCTCGCCACGATCCGCCGGCTGAACCGCGACCCCGAGATCCACGGCATCATCGTTCAGCTGCCGCTGCCGGACCATCTGCCGGAGCTCGACATCCAACGCGCGATCCTGCCCGAGAAAGACGTGGACGGCCTCCACCCGTGGAACATCGGCATGATGGTGCGCCGCGGTCCGTGCTTCCTCCCCGCCACGCCGTACGGGATCGTCGAGCTCCTGCTCCGGTGTGACGTTCCGCTGGAGGGGGCCGAGGTGACGATCGTCGGATACGGCGAGCTGGTGGGGGCACCCCTGTCGGTGATGCTCACGCAGAACTCGGTCCGGGGCAACGCGACCGTGGCGTCGACGCACATCAGGACCCGGGACCTTCGCGCCCACACCCTCCGCGCGGACATCCTGGTCGCGGCGGCGGGCGTGCCGCAGCTGATCGGCGCCGACATGGTCAAGCCGGGTGCCACCGTCGTCGACGTCGGCGTCCACCGTACGGATCACGGACTGGTGGGGGACGTCCGGTTCGATGAGGTCGCGGAGGTCGCCGGGGCGATCAGCCCCGTGCCCGGCGGCGTCGGTCCCATGACCGTCGCGATGCTCCTCGTCAACACGATCCAGGCCGCCGAGGCGCAGGCCTACGGGCGACCGTGACCCGTCCCCCCGGACGTCTCGCGGCGCTGCTCGCTCGCGGTGGCTTCGCCGTCACGGGCGAGATCGTTCCCCCCAAAGGGGCATCCGGCGACCCCGTTTCCGAGCACGCGCGCGGTCTCGTCGGATATGTGGACGCCGTCAATCTCACCGACAACCCGCTCGCGAGCGCCCACATGTCGCCCCTCGCGGGGGTCCGCTTCGTCGCGGACGCCGGGATCGAGCCGACGGTGCAGCTCACGGTTCGGGATCGGAACCGCCTGGGAGTCACGGCGGACCTGCTCGGCGCGTGGGCGCTCGGCGCGAGGAACGTCTTCTGTCTGTCCGGTGACCCCGTTGTCGTGGGAGATCACCCGGACGCGGTCGTCGTTGGCGACCTGACGGTGAGTCAGGTCATCGGCCTCGCGCGCCGGATGCGTGACGATGGGACCACGCTCGCGAACACCGAGCTCGCGGACCCTCCTCGCTACCTGATAGGCGTGGCCGACGTACCCTTCGCCGAACCGTACGACCCGTCCAAGCTCGAGTCGAAGCTCGATGCGGGCGCGGACTTCGTCACGACCCAGATCGTGTACGACGCCGAACGGCTGGCCGCCTGGGCCGACGCGATGCGCCCTCGCGGGCTGTTCGAGCGCGCGAAGGTGATCATCGGGGTCACGCCGCTTCGGAGCGCCAAGCAGGCGCGATTCATGGACGAGAAGCTTCCCGGCGTGCGCGTCCCGTCGCCGACGATCGCCGCGCTCGAGGCCGCGGGTGAGGAAGCAGGTGCCGTTGGGATGGACCTCACGGTCGAGCTGGTCGAGGCGATCCAGACGATCCCCGACATCGCCGGGATCCACGTGATGGCGATGGGCCACGATGCGGTGACGCGTGACCTCGTCGAACGGACGGGCCTATTCCCTCGACCGACCGTCTAGGCTCTCTCAACAGTTCCGGCTGCTCATGCAGACCTGGACCGAACGGCCGAAGTGATCGACCTGGTGGACTGACGTCGTGATAATAGCGACGAAGAAGATGCCGGCGACGATCCCTGCGATCCCGAGCACCAGTCCCGCCACGGCTATCGAGCGGTTCGGTGCTCCCTGGTTCGCGCGGCTCACGCCGATCGCCCCGAAGACGATGGCGAGGATCGCGAGGACCCAAGCGATCACGAGGGTGAAGAACAGAACCAGTGACAGGATCCCGAGGACGAGCGAGGCGGTGGCGAGTCCGTTCGTCTGGGTGACGTTCTCGCCGGGCCGCGGCACGCCGACGGGGGGCGGCGGAGGAGGGGGCGGGGCGAGCGGGTCCGTCATCGCTCGTCGAGCGGGACGTATGTGCGATCGCGGGGTCCGACGTATTCGGAGCCGGGCCGGATGATGCGGTTGTCCGCGTATTGCTCGCGCACGTGCGCGGTCCAGCCGACCATCCGTGCGAGCGCGAAGATCGGCGTCATCAGGTCCGTCGGGATCCCCAGCATGTGGTAGACGCCGGCGGCGTACAGGTCGACGTTGGGATAGAGGCCCTTCTGTTCGAAGGTGGTCTCCTCGAGGGCGGAGAAGATCTCGTACCACTTCGGTTGCTTCCGTCGCTCACCGAGCTCTTTGCACACCTGCTTCAGCACGGTCGCGCGTGGGTCCCTCGTCGTGTACACCGCGTGTCCGAATCCGAAGATCTTCTCCTTCCGCGCCAGGCGGTCGCGGACGTACGCTTCGGCGTTCTCCGGCTTGCCCACCTCTTCGGCCATCTTCTGCGCCTCTTCGTTCGCACCTCCGTGGAGCGGTCCTTTGAGCGCTCCGATCGCGCCGGTCATCGCGGAGAACGTGTCCGACAAGGTCGAGGCGATGATCCTCGCGGTGAACGTGGAGGCGTTCATCGTGTGGTCGGCGTAGAGGACGAAGGTGGTGTCGAGGACGTCGGCGTCCTCGGGATCCGGTTCCTGTCCGTGGAGCATCCACAGGAAGTTGGCCGCGTGGGAGAGCCCAGGGTTGGGTGGGATCACCTCCCGGCCCGTCCGCACCCGGTCGAAGGTCGCGATCAGCGTCGGCGTCCCAGCGATCAGCCGCATCGCCTTGCGGTACTCGGCCTCGGGTGATTCATCCCAGCCGTCCGGGTCGAACGCGGAGGAGGCGGACACCGAGGTCCGCAGCATCGACATCGGCGAGGTGTTCTGTGCCAGCGTCGGCATCATCCTCGCGAGGAACGGATGGAGCTCGCGCTCTCGGACCAAGAACCGGTTCAGCTTCTCCAGCTCTTCCCTCGTCGGAAGCTCGAGGTTGTGGAGGAGGTAGATGGCCTCCTCGAAGCTGGCGTTGCGGGCGAGATCTTCGATCTCGTACCCGACGTACCAGAGACGGCCGGCCGCTCCGTCGATGTCGGAGATGCTCGTCTGCGCGGCGATGACGTCGCGCAGCCCCTTGTCGCTCATGTGGCCCAGGATAGTCGGGGTCGGGTGCCCTCGGCCGCTACCCTGACCGACCATGGCGATCCGCGTGACCATCGTGCCGGGAGACGGGAGCGGTCCGGAGGTGATCGGAGCCGCCCGTCGAACGATCGAGGCCACCGGTGTCCAGATCGACTGGGATCGACAGGAGATGGGGACAGGCGCGTTCGCCCGGACCGGCGACCCGTTGCCTTTCGCCACCCTCGAGTCGATCAGGGCGAACCGCGTCGCGCTGAAAGGTCCCGTCGAGACGCCGCTCGCGTCCGGGATGAGGAGCTTGAACCTCGCGCTCCGCCGCAGGCTGGACCTGTACGCGAACGTCCGACCCTGCCGGCTGTATGAAGGGGTCCCTTCCCTCTACGACGTGGTCGACGTCGTGGTCGTCCGCGAGAACACCGAGGGGATGTACACCGGCATCGAGCTGGAGATGGGGACGCCCGCCGTCGAGGAGCTGATCCGCTTCGTCGCATCGACGACGGGGGTGGTCGTTCCGCCGGATAGCGGCATCTCGGTCAAGGAGATCACGGAGCACGGCAGCGAGCGGATCGCGCGGTTCGCCTTCGATTATGCGCGCGCGAACGGACGCGCCAAGGTCACCGCGAGCCACAAAGCGAACATCATGAAGTTCTCGGACGGGCTTTTCCTGGAGGTCGTCCGGCGGGTCGCGCAGGAGTACCCGGAGATCGACTTCGAGGACCGGATCATCGATGCGCTCTGCATGCAACTGGTCCAAGCACCCGAGCGGTTCGACGTGCTGGTGCTCCCGAACATGTACGGGGATCTGGTCGCCGAGCTCTGCGCCGGGATGATCGGCGGGCCGGCCGTCGCGCCGGGCGCGCACTTCGGCGGGACGGACGGACGCGAGCTGGCGGTGTTCGAGGCTACCCACGGGACCGCGTCGAGGCTCGCCGGTACCAACCGTGCGAACCCGGTCGGGGCGACCCTCTCGGGAGCGATGATGCTCCGGCACTTAGGAGAGACGGCTGCTGCGGACGGGCTCGAGGCCGCCGTCGTCGAGGTCCTGCGTGACGGGACCCACGTGACCCCGGATCTGCAAGCGACGGACGACGAGCGCCCGGCCGTCGGGACGGCGGAGATGACCGACGCCGTGATCGCTCTCCTGTAGCTCGCCCATCGCACGATCGAACGGCCGCTAGCATGAGCGCTCACGATCGGGCGAGGAGCGGGAAGGTGAAGATCACCGTCGTCGGCAGCGGCTTCGTCGGACAGACGACGGCGATGCGGCTGCTCGAGAAGCGCCTCGGCGAGGTCTGCCTGATCGACATCATCGAGGACAAGCCGCAGGGATTGGCGTTGGACCTCAAGGAGGCGTCGCCGATCGAGGGATATCCGCCGCTCATCACTGGAACCAACGACTACGCGGACACGGCCGGGTCCGACGTCGTCGTGATCACCGCCGGGTTCCCGCGCCAGCCCGGGATGAGCCGGATGGACCTGTTGGGGAAGAACGCGGCGATCATGAGCGACGTGGTCGCGAACATCGTGTCGGGTTCGCCGACCGCCATCCTGATCGTGGTGTCGAACCCGCTGGACGAGATGACCTTCCTGGCAGCCGAGCGGAGTGGGTTCCCGAGGGAGCGCGTCCTCGGGATGGCCGGCGTCCTCGACTCGGCGCGACTGCGCTTCTTCATCGCGGAGGAGCTCGGCGTCTCGCCCGCGGAGGTCGAGGCGATGACGCTGGGCTCGCACGGAGACTCGATGGTCGCGCTCCCGAGGCATGCGACCGTGAAGGGGCGGCCGCTGCCGGAGCTCGTCGACGAGCCCACGCTCGACCGCCTGTTCCAGCGCACGCGCGACGGCGGCGCCGAGGTCGTGGCGCTTCTGAAGACCGGTTCCGCGTACTTCGCCCCCAGCGCGTCGGTCGTCTCGATGGTGGACGCCATCGTCAACGACACGAGGGCGATGCTCCCGGTGTGTGCGTGGGCCACGGGGCAGTACGGGATCTCGGATGTCTACGTGGGGGTTCCGGCGCGGCTAGGTCGCGCCGGCGTGGAGGAGATCGTCGAGCTCGACCTCAACG
>JALYLP010000220.1 GCA_030774195.1 Actinomycetota bacterium
GAGCCGATCGGATCGCCGGCCCCGCGCGAGCGCGCCGACGAGCTCGCGGCGATCCGCTCCTGGATCAACCGTCATCCGACCCGGGTGGAGCTGTGCGAGGTTCCCCCGTCGGAGCCCGTCGACGGGGGCGCGGCGCTGGCGCGGATCCTCGGCGCGATGCGCGAGAGCGGCCGCACGCCGGGCGGCCGCCCGAAGAGCGGCCGGTAAACTCCGCCTATGGAGACGGCGGTCATCATCGAGGGTGCCCGTACCCCGATCGGCAGGTTCCTCGGCTCGTTCGCCGATACACCCGCGGTCGAGCTCGGGACGCTGGCGGCGCAGGAGGCGATGCGGCGCGCCGACGTCGCTCCCGACCAGATCGACCAAACCATCGTCGGACACGCGCGCCAGGCCGGGAACGGCCCCAACACGGGACGGCAAG
Organism: Actinomycetota bacterium; assembly: GCA_030774195.1. Taxonomy (GTDB): domain Bacteria; phylum Actinomycetota; class UBA4738; order UBA4738; family HRBIN12; genus AC-51. Next base: position 422 of record JALYLP010000220.1, read on the forward strand.
TCAGCGTCCGCGCGGGGGTACCGATCGAGGTCTCTGCGTACAACGTCAACATCGCGTGCGGCTCGGGGATGAAGGCCGTCCAGCTGGCTGCACAACAGATCGCGCTCGGCGACGCCGACGTCGTGCTGGCGGGCGGCATCGAGAACATGAGCCGCGTCCCGTACCTGCTCCCGGATATGCGACGCGGCCATCGGCTGGGCGACGCGCAGATCGTGGACGCGATGTATCGCGACGGGCTCCTCGACCCGCTCTGCGGGCTGGTGATGGGCGAGACCGCGGAGAACCTCGTCGACCGGTATGACGTCACGCGGGAAGAGCAGGACGAGTTCGCGCTGGGGTCTCAACAGAAGGCGGCCGCCGGAGCGTCACAGCGGGCGTCGGAGATGTTCCCGGTCGAGACCGCCCTCAACGGCCGGCCGGTGACGCTGACGGACGACGAGCACCCGCGGCCCGACACGACCCTTGAAGGTCTGGCGAAGTTGAAGCCGGTGTTCCGCGAGGGCGGGTCGGTCACGGCCGGCAACGCAAGCGGGATCACCGACGGCGCGGCGGCGATGGTCGTGATGTCCGCGGCGCGAGCGAAAGCCGAGGGCCGGGAGCCGCTCGCGCGGATCGTCGCCTGGAGCTGGGCCGGCGTTCCGCCAGAGCTGATGGGCATCGGGCCCGTCCCCGCCACCGCGAAGGTCCTGGACAAGACGGGGCTCACGATCGCCGACTTCGATCTGATCGAGATGAACGAGGCGTTCGCGGCGCAGGTCATCGCGTGCGAACGCGAACTCAAGTTCGACCGCGATCGTCTCAACCCGAACGGCGGAGGCATCAGCCTGGGCCACCCGATCGGCATGAGCGGCGCCCGGATCATCCTCGCGCTCGCGTACGAGCTCCGTGCGACCGGCAAGTCCCTCGGGCTCGCGACCCTCTGCATCAGCGGCGGGCAGGGGCTCGCCGTCGTCCTCGAACGCTCGTGAGGAGGCCGTGCCGTGAGCGTCCATGCGGTTGTCCTGATCCAGTGTGACGTCGATGAGATCGCGAGCGCGGCGGAGGCGATCGCCGACGTCGACGGTGTCTCCGAGGTCTATTCGGTTGCGGGCGAGGTCGACCTCGTCGCGATCGTGCGGGTGCCCGCACACGACGATCTGGCGAAGGTGATCCCGGGCGGGATCGCGCGCGTCGCGGGCGTCGAGCGAACCGAGTCCTTGATCGCGTTCCAGGTCTATTCCAAGCACGACCTGGAGCGGATGTTCTCGATCGGGTTCGACGAAGGCTGAACGGCGGCCGGCCGCGTCGGCTATGCGGACGGGTGCCACGCGACCGCGACCGGCAAGGACGTCCGCGCCCACTCCGTGAGGTTCTCGCCGGGTCCGTCGTACTTCTCGAGCAGCAGTCGTCGCGCGAGCGCGTCCTCGCGCGTGCCGGGTTCGACCACCATCGCGTGCGTCAAGCGCTTCACGTCCCCGATCTCGAGCACGACCTGTGGCGAGACGAGGATGTTCCGGACCCAGTCGGCGTGCTCGCGATCGCCGGAGAGCACGTACACGACCTGGTCCTGGAGCGCGAACCAGATCTCGATGCGGTGCGACCGACCGGTGACCCGACCCGTCGTCGTGAGGTAGCAGAACGGCTGCGATCCGAGGCCGGGATCTTCGGTCACGAACCGAAGAACGCCCACGCGAGCAGCGCGCCGATCACGATCACCGCGGCGATCAGGAACAGCAGATCGCCGCGCTTGACCTTCCCCGGTTGCATCGCGTTGAAGCCCATCCCGGCTCCCGATCAGCCCTGTCGGACCAGGTTCTTCTCGAGCGAAGCGACGCTCCGGTTGAGCCCGCCGAGCACCGAGTCGTGCTCAAGCGTGAACTCCGGATGAACGTCCGCGACCTCCTCGAGCGCTCGTTCCAGCTTCGTCCCGAAGACCTGCGCCGCCCTCAGCGCATCGACCAACACCAACGCGTAATCGGCGGTGAACGGTTGGCCGTCCCAAGGACACCGACCACCACCGTCGATCACCTGATCCGCGAGGAACTCCCGTCCGCAGCGTTTGCAGGTTCCCTTGATCCTCACACCCGTTCCTCCTGGGGCAGCATGCCCCTGTGCTCGAGCAGTTCCCACAACCGGTCAGCGACTTCGAACGGGTCCGGCGGCTTCACGAACCAGGCGTCGGCTCCCGACCACCGGGCGAGCCACGCATCCTGCGAACGCTCGAGCAAGATCACGATCACGCCCGTGAACGGATCCCGAGCATCACGCACCGTCTTCGCGAGCGCGAAGGCGCCCGCGCGCGAGGCGATCTCATCGGCGACGATCACCTGCGGACGATCTCGGAGAGCGGCCTTGATCCCCAGGTCACCGTTCGCGGCGGCGCGGAAACGCAGCTCTTCTCCGAGTCGTCGCTCGATGCTGCGTACCGTGAGCGCGGTCAGTTCCCGCGAGCGAGGGTCGGGTGACACGAGCAGCACGTCCACGTTCGGGGAGGCTACCACGGGGTCTCCAGGCGCTTTGCCGCGCACCGGACCCTCGGCTACGGTTCGAGCGAGCAGAGGCACACGGCACCGGGAGGGCACATGGAGGACACCGGCAAGGCAGCCGTTGCCGAGTTCGTGGGGACGTTCGCGCTGATCTTCTTCGGCGCGGGGACGATCATCGCCACCGGCAACACCGATCAGCTGGCGATCGCGTTCGCCCATGGCCTGACGATCGCGATCATGGTGTCGTTGATGGTGCCTATCTCGGGTGGCGTCTTCAATCCTGCGATCCAAGCCGCCCTGTGGGTGACCGGCAAGATGCCGAGCGTGCGGAGCGCCGTGTACATCGCGGCGCAGCTCGCGGGCGCGGTTGCGGCGGCCTTTCTCCTGAAGTACTTCTCTCCATCGCCGGCGTTCGACTCGGTGAACGGTGGTACGCCGAGCGTGATGTCCGGATACGCGATCGGGAAGGCGGTGCTGGTCGAGGCGGTCGCGACCTTCTTCCTGGTGTGGGCCGTCTTCGCGACCGTCGTTGACGAGCGAGGGCCGTTCGCGAAGACCGCGGGGTTCACGATCGGGCTCGTGATCACTATCGACGTGCTCGCCCTGGGACCCCTCACGGGTGCGGCCATGAACCCTGCTCGCTGGTTCGGACCCGCCCTCGTCACGGGCACGTGGACCGATTGGTGGGTATGGATCGCGGGGCCGATCACCGGAGGGATCATCGCGGGCATCGCCTACTGGTACCTCTATCTCCAGGGGCGGGAGCTCGCGACGCCGTAGGACCCGGCGGCACGAGGGCTACGCTCTGTCCGTGATGGACGCAGACGTCTACCTCGATGCGGCATCGGCGATGCCCCTGCGCCCGGAGGCTCGTGCTGCCGTGGTCGAGGCGCTGGACGCCTTCGGCGACCCGCTGACGATCCACGGACCTGCCCGCGCAGCTCGAGCGATCATCGACGACGCGCGGGTGACGATCGGTCGATCGATCGGTGCGCAGGCCGATGAGATCGTCTTCACGTCAGGTGGCACGGAGTCGGTCGCGCTCGCGATCGGGGGCGCCGCACGAGCGCAGCGCGAGACCGGCAACCGGATCGTCGTGAGCACCGTCGAGCATCCCGCCGTCGGTGGGATCTGCAACGTGCTCGCCGCCGATG
>JALYLP010000221.1 GCA_030774195.1 Actinomycetota bacterium
CAACACGGACGACAGCTTCAACGCGCTGGAGAACGGGAACCTCGACGTGGTCCAGGGCACGCCCCCCGTGGCCGTGCTCCAGGATTTCACGACCAACCCGGACTTCGCAGGTTGGCTGCACGCGGACCAGGGTGACAGGACGTGGTACGTCACCATGAACCTCCTGGCTCCCCCGTTCGACGACATCCATGTGCGGAACGCGGTCAATCTGGCGCTGGACAAGGCCGGTATCAGGAAGGCCTACGGTGGTGACCAACGTGGCCAGCTTGCTACCTCCGTCGAGCCACCGACGGTCTTGCCACAGAGCCAGCAGATCAACCCGTTCTCGGCGAACACGGGATCGGGCAGCGCGACTGCCGCGATGGACGAGATGAAGAAGTCGCATTACGACACCAACCACAACGGTATCTGCGACGATGGCCCGGTCTGCCAGAACATCCTGTTCCTCGGCCGCAGCACGGACCCGTGGCCGAACATGAACCAGGTCGCGGTCGCCTCGCTCAAGCCGATCCTGCCGGGGCTCGACCTGAAGGAGGTCGACACCAGCACGGGATACACGACGCTGCAGCAGGTCAAGAAGCTCATCCCGATCTCGATGGTTCCGGGATGGGGCAAGGACTATGCCAGCCCCTACGGGTTCGACTTCTTCATCTTCGACAGCGCGGGCATCGCGTGCACGGCGGCGGTCAACTACTCCTTGGTCGGCATGACCGAGGCGCAAGCGACCGAGTGTGGCGTGAAGTCCCAGTACGACGCGTACGTGGCGGCCAACGGCCCGATGCCGAGCGTCGACGCCAAGATGACCGAATGCGTCGCGAAGCCTCCGGATCAGGTGGACCCCTGCTTCGCCGAGCTGGACACGTACCTCATGACGACGGCGGTCCCGTGGGCACCGTGGCTGTGGGCCACGCAGTTCACGTCGACCAACCTGAAGACGGTGGTCTCGTACCAGTTCGATCAGAACGCAGGGATCATCTCGTACGTGAACACCTCGGTGAACAACGGACTCGCGCCGGTGAACGTCGCGTAAGGAGGTTGCGGAAGGATCGGGGGGCCGCCGGAACGGCGGCCCCCCGACCCGCCGTTCGAGGGGAGGACCGTGCTCAGGTACATCATCCGGCGACTCTTATGGGTGGTGTTGGTCCTGATCGTGATCGTCATGATCACGTACAGCATCTTCTTCCTGCTCCCCGGCGGCGGCTCAGACGCCATCGCCAACCGGTTCGCCGGGAAACAGCCCAACCCGGAGATCGTGGCGGAGGTTAAGCAGCAGTTCGGACTGGACAAGCCGATCTATGTCCAGTTCTACGTCTTCACCAGGAATCTCTTCCTGGGTGATCAGTACGGTTGGCCCGGCCTCGGGAAGTCGTTCGTGCTCCGCGCGCCGCTCAAGCCCGTGCTGCTCGAGCGGATGTGGGTCACGATTCAGCTCGCGATCGGCGCCGCGGTCATCTGGCTGTTGGTGGGGATCCCGATCGGGATCCTCTCCGCGTTACGGCCACGATCCATCTGGGACCGCGCCGCCATGACGTTCGCCCTGATCGGGATCTCGATGCCCGTCTTCTTCATCGGGCCGCTCGCGCTCTACATCTTCGTGTACCAGTGGCATATCTTGCCCGGGTCGGGCTATTCGCCGATCGGGGAGGACGGGGTCTGGCAGTGGTTCAACCACTTCATCCTGCCGTGGTGCGTGCTGGCCCTGCTGTACGCCGCCTTCTACGCCCGTCTCTCGCGGGCGAACCTCCTGGACGTCATGGGCGAGGACTACATGCGGACCGCCCGGGCCAAGGGACTCAACGAACGCCAGGTCATCGTGAAGCACGGGCTCCGCTCCAGCTTGACCCCGCTCGTGACGGTGTTCGGGTTGGATCTGGCGGGTCTCCTGGCCGGCGCCGTCATCACGGAGACGGTGTTCAACCTGCCGGGGTTGGGCCAGTACGCCGTCCGTTCGGTGTTCTCGCTGGACCTCTATGCGATCCTCGACGTCACCATCATCGCGGCGTTCTTCGTTACCCTCGCGAACCTCGTGGTGGACATCGTCTACGCGTTCCTCGACCCGCGGGTCCGGTACACGTGATCCACTCGCATCCGGATCGAGGCCCTTCCCATGCCTGAGCCGCTGCTCGAGGTGAAGAACCTCCGGGTCCATTTCCCGACGGAAGACGGCCTCGT
>JALYLP010000222.1 GCA_030774195.1 Actinomycetota bacterium
CCTGGACGCGAACGTAGTTGCTGTCACCGTCGACGTTGGACAGGGAGTCGGGCGGGAGGTCGTGGATGAACGCGGCGGTGTTCTTCGAGAACAACGAGATCGGTGGAACCTGCTCCCACCGCATCACTGCAGCGGCCAGATCCTTGGCCAGAGCGTGCTTGTCGCTGAAGGTTCCGGCAGCGGCGTAGACGTCGATCATCGGCATGGGATACTCCCCCTCATCGTCGGGATGGCGGTGTATATCGAGGATAAGCGGCTCGGCGCCGAACGATTCCCGCGACGTCAGTCGCATGTCCGGCCCGAGGCCAACCTCTAGCCCTGCTGTCCCGCCTGATCTTCGATGGGAGCGTGTACCGGCTCTTCCGGTGCGTGTCGCGAGGTGACGTCGAACGTGACCCCGTGCCAGGTGGCAGGCTCCCATCCGGACGGCGTGACCCGGCGGCCTACGCCGTGGATCCACCGGACCGAACCGTCGCGATGGACGACGCGGTACTCGTCGTCCCACACGCCGGCGCGGTCGGATGCGTCGCTCGCCCGCGCGACGCGCTCGCGGTCGTCGGGATGGACGAGCCGCGGGAAGTGATACGGCTCCGCGATGAGCTCCTCGGACGTGTAGCCCACGAGCTCGGAGGTCTGCGCGCCCATGAAGACGTAGCGGGTCCATCCCGAGTCCGCGTCGACCGTGTGGGTCCACGGGACGGCGGGCATCCCCTCGACGAGATCACGCAGGATCGCATGCTCGGCGGCGAGCGTGTCCTCGGCCGTTCGGCGCGTCGTCACGTCCAGCATCACGCCCTGGAACCGGAGCGGCCGGCCGATCTCGTCACGCTCGATGCAGCGACCGCGGTCGTTCAGCCAGACGATCCGGCCGTCGGCCGCGATCATCCGGTAGTCGATATCCCAGGGCTCCCCACGCTCGGCGTTGGCCCGCGTCTGCGCCACGACCTGATCCCGGTCGTCCGGGTGCATCAGCTCGAACCACCGCGCGGGCTCGATCCAGGCTTCGCGCGGGAGTCCAAGGATCTCCGACATCAGCGGTCCCATGTACCGGAGCTCGATCCGCAGCTGCTCGCCGTGGGCGACCTCGAAGCTGTACGGAACCATCGGGCCGAGCTCGGCGAGCTCGCGGAACCGCTCCTCCGCCTCGGCCGCTTTGCGCTCGGCATCCAGGCGAGCGGTGAGGTCGATCAGGACCCCCTGGAACAGGAACGGCTCCCCCGCCGCGTTGCGGGCGAGCATCGTGGCGCGATCGAGCACTTGCACGATCCCTCCGCTCTTGTCGAAGTAGCGGTACTGCATCTCGAAAGGTTCGCCGGTCCGGCAGCTGCGTTCCCACGCCTCCGCGACCCGGGCGTGGTCGTGCGGGTGCAGCCGGCTCATCCGGATCCGTTCGTCCTGCCACTCGATCGGCGTGAACCCGAGGAGCTCCTCGATCTGGGGACTCGCGTAGGCGTGGTCGCGGTCGTCGTCGGGCCGGGCCACCTGTCGCCGGTAGACGACCGCCGGCAGGTCCTCGACGAGGTGCCGGAAGCGCTCCTCCGCGGATCGAAGCTCCCGTTCGACCCGGCGCCGCTCACCGATCTCGAGCGTCATCAGCTCGTTCGCTTCTTCCAGCTGAGCGGTCCTGGCCAGCACGCGGAACTCGAGGTCGTTGTTTGAAGTGCGCAGCCCCTCCTCCGCCTCCTTCTGAGCCGTGATGTCGACCATCACGCCTTGCCACGTGAGCGGTCGGCCTTCGACGTCTCGCAGCAAGACGGCTTGGTCGCGGACCCAGACCACGCGTCCGTCGGCAGCGATCAACCGATACTCACGCGACCAGGGATCGCCGGTCGCGCTGTGGAGGTCATGGGCCGCAAGCTCGATCTCGCGGTCATCCGGGTGGAGGAGCTCCTCCCAGATGTCCTGTTGGTCGAGCCACTCATCCAGCGTGTAGCCGAACAGCGCCTCGATGTGCGGGCTCGCGTATAGCGTGCGGCGCTGGTCGTCGAGTCCCATCTCGTAGACGACCGCGGGGATGCCCTCCACGAGCGCCCGGTATCGCGCCTCGCTGGTCGCCAGCTCGCGCTCCGCTTGGACACGGTCCGTGATGTTGATGAGGACACCGCGCCAATGGAATCGGTTCCCTTCTGTGTCGCGGATCAAGACGGCATGATCGTGCACCCAGACCTCGGTCCCGTCGGGGCGGACATGTCGGAATTCTCGGTCGAACGGAGCTCCCTGAGCGACGGCGACCTTCCACGCCTCGAGCACCCCGGTCAGGTCGTCGGGATGGATCAACCGGACCCAGGCCGGACCAGCGTCTTCGAAGAACGCCTGCGGGTATCCGAGGATCGCTTCGACGTTCGGGCTGATGTACAGGGTCTTGGGAAGCGGCTCATCGGAATCGATGTAGATCACGGCCGGGAGGTGCTCCACGATCGACCGCATGTCGGCTTCGGGATCGGATCCGTGCGGGATCCAGGAGACGTCGCTGGTCATAGCTGCAGGGTAGCGACTCCCCGCGCGCTCCGCTCGTCGTCCAGGCAGCTACGACTTCGCGTATTTCTGGACGAACGCGAGTGAGATGTCGGCGACCTCTTGCCAGCCGTTGTCGATCGTGAGCGCGTGGCCGCGGCCCGGGATCTTCATGATCTCGGTCACTCCTTCGTTGCGCGCCTGGCGTTTGTAGGACGCGTTCGCGATGGCCCACGGAACCACGTGGTCCTTCTCACCGTCCAGGATCAGCAGCGGGCCGCGTTTCGGGTTCTTCGTGTCCACCTTCGTCTCTGTCCAAGGATTCAGGTTGGCGAAAGCGGCCTCGAAAAGCGGCTCGCCCGAGGTCGGAACCGAGAAGGTCGCGTACAGCTCCTTGGCCTCGTCCTCGCTCACGGCGTTGGCGAACGAGTAGCGGAACTGCTCGTACGTGAGCGGAACTGCACGGTGGTAGTTCGCGGGGTTCTTGAGCACCGGTGACGCGGATCGCAGCGACGAGATCGGCAACGGCAGCACGCCACGGAACGGCGCAGGATCGATCGCCACGGAGACCTTCGCCAAACCGCGACCCGCGAGGATCTGGGCGAGGAGCCCGCCGAACGAGTGCCCGATGACGGCCGGCTTCTTCTTCAGGCCACGGATGACGTCCTCGAAGTGATCGGCAACGTCACCGACGGATTTGTTGGCGAAGACCTCGGGATGCGCCTTGGCCTGGGCGACCGTGTCGGGGTCATCCGGCCAGCCGGGCGTCAGCGCCGTGTAGC
>JALYLP010000223.1 GCA_030774195.1 Actinomycetota bacterium
CGCGGCGCGCCCCGCCGTCCGCCCGCCGATCAACGACGCTGCCGCCGGGATCGCGAGGAACACCAGGTACCAGCCGGGGAACGCGGCGGTCGTCGTCGGCGCGCCCATGAGCGCGGCCAACCCCGCACCGATGTTCCCGTCCGTGTTGATCCCGGACAGGGTGAGCCGCGCGACCGTCGTCGCCCCGACGTCGAGGGTCGTCGGGACGCCCATCGACGTGGCGAGGATCATCGTGGACTGGTTCGGCAACAGGAGCGCATGTTGCACGACGAGGGCCGCGCCGCTCCCCCCCGAACGATCGACGAACCGCGTGTACGCCCCGGTCGCGCCCGGTTCGAGCACGGCGAGGGCAAGGAACCCGGCGAACGCTAGCGCCACAGCCCACCAGAAGCCGGTGAACCCGCCGCGCGCCGCGCCGACCCACCGTGCGCCCCAGCGCCCCCGTGCCTCGATCGCCCCTCGGGCGGCGGAGAGACCGCCGATCGCTCCGCACGCGCCGCACACCGCGAGCGGTAGGACGAGCGCCTGCCAGAACACCGGCCGGAGATGATCGATCCCGAACTGCGGAAACCCCAGCGTCACGAACGGCGAGATGAGCGCCATCGGGATCGCGACGCCGAGGGCAGGTGCGGCGCCGGCGAGCGCGGCGACGCGCGGCCGCCCTTCCAGCCCCCGGGCTTGTTCGCGTCCCGCTCGGAACGCGAGCACGACGACCGCGACCACGAGCGCGCCGATCGCGACCTCGAGCACCGATCCCGCCTGCGACGCCGACCCGATCGACGGCGAGCCCGGGCCGGCGGAGCTGCGGGCGGTGAACGTCACCCGGACACTCGCGAGCGTCTCCGCGAGCCCGATCTTGAACCACGACCACGGCCGGTACCAACCGCTCACGGCGTACGTGAGCCAGGCGATCGCCTGTGCCGCGATGAACACCGGCAGGAACACCAGGAACGCACCGCGGCGTATCCCCGAGCGCACCAACGCGGTCGATCGGGTTTCGGGGGGGGCCTCGAGGGTGGTCGGGAACCCTGCGCTCATCTAGCGAGCCGGTCCGCCACCAGCCGCGCGACCTCCGAAGGGGTCCGGGCAACCTGCACCCCGACGGCCTCGAGCGCCTCTGCTTTCGCGGCCGCGGTACCGGTGGAGCCGGTCACGATGGCGCCGGCGTGACCCATCCGCTTGCCGACCGGGGCTTCGAACCCCGCGATGTAGGCAACGACCGGCTTCGCGACGTGTTCGGCGATGTGGGAGGCGGCGCGCTCCTCGTCGTCCCCACCGATCTCGCCCGTCATGATCATCAGATCGGTGTCGGGGTCTGCTTCGAACAGAGAGAGCGACTCGATGAACCCGATCCCGTGCACCGGGTCCCCCCCCATCCCGATGCAGGTGGACTGGCCGATCCCCCTGGACGTGAGCTCGTACACGATCTGATACACGAGTGTGCCCGAACGGCTCACGAACCCGACCCGTCCCGGCGCGCATACTTCGCCGGGGATGATGCCGACGTTCGCGAGTCCGGGGCTGATGATGCCGGGGCAGTTCGGCCCGACCAACGTGGTCGAGGACCCGACGAGGTACGCATGTACCTCAGCCATGTCGCGCGCCGCGATGCCCTCCGTGATGCACGCGACGAGACCGATACCCGCGTCGGCCGCCTCCAGGATCGCTTCGGCCGCGAACCGCGGCCCGACGAAGATCATCGAGGTATTCGCATCGGTTGCGTCGACCGCCTCGGTGACCGTGTCGAAGACGGGGATACCCTCGACGTCTTGCCCGCCTTTGCCCGGCGTCACGCCGGCGACGACGTTGGTCCCGTACGCGCGGTTGCGAAGCGTGTGGAACGTGCCTTCCTTGCCGGTCATGCCCTGGACCAGCAGCTTCGTGTCGGCGCCGACGAGAACGCTCACGCGGCCTCACGCGACAGCCGCGCGGCCTCGGCAGCGGCTTCGTCCATCGTCGGGACCGAGACGATCATGGGGTGCCTCGCCTCGTCGATGATCCTGCGGCCTTCCTCGGCGTTGGTCCCGTCCAGCCGGAGCACGATCGGGACCGTGGCTTCGACCCGCGTCAGCGCCTCGAGCACGCCGTTCGCGACCACATCGCATCGCGTGATGCCGCCGAAGATGTTGACGAAGACGCACCGAACGGCCGGATCGGACAGGATCACCTCGAGCGACGTCGCCATCGTGTCGGCGCTCGCCCCGCCGCCGATGTCCAGGAAGTTCGCGGCCCTGGCACCGGCGCGCGCGACCACATCCAACGTTGACATCACCAGCCCGGCGCCGTTGCCGATGATGCCGACCTCGCCGTCGAGCTTGACGTACTGCAGACCCGCATCCTTCGCGCGCTTCTCGACGGGATCGATCGGGAATTCCTGTGCCAGCGCGCCGAGGTCGGGTTGACGCGGCAGCGCGTTGTCGTCGAT
>JALYLP010000224.1 GCA_030774195.1 Actinomycetota bacterium
GTGGCGGCCCCGATCGTCGTGACCCGACCGGTCCGTAGTCGCTCCAGCACGATCCATCCGAGCACCGCGGCGGCGGCGCCCAGCTGTGTGTTCACGAACGCGCTCGACGCCAGGGCGTTCGAGGCCAGCGCGCTCCCGGCGTTGAACCCGAACCATCCGAACCACAGGATCCCCGCGCCGAGGATCACGAACGGGACGTTGTGGGGGAACATGTCCTCGGATCCGTGGCCGCGACGGCTCCCGATGTAGATAGCCGTCGCGAGCGCGGCCGCGCCGGCGTTCGCGTGGACGACCGCGCCGCCGGCGAAGTCGAGGGCGCCCACGCCGCCCGCGCCGAGGAACCCGCCGCCCCACTGCCAGTGCGCGACCGGGGCGTAGACGAAGATCGACCACAGCCCGATGAGCATGAGATAGCCGGAGAACTTCATGCGCTCGGCGAACGCCCCGGCGATGAGCGCCGGCGTGATGACCGCGAACATCAGCTGGAAGACCATGAACGCGGTCGCCGGAACGGTCGGCGCGTACGCGCTCGGAACGGCGCCCACGTTGCGGAGACCGACGAAGTCCAAGCCGCCGATCAGCCCCGCGTGGTCCGGCCCGAACGCCAGCGTGTAGCCGATCAGCACCCACAGCACCGAGACCACGGCGAGCGCGATGAACGATTGCATGATCGTCCCCAGCACGTTCTTCGCCCGAACGAGGCCCCCATAGAAGAACGCCAGGCCGGGCGTCATGAACATCACCAGGGCGGCGGAAACGAGGATCCAGGCGGTGTCACCGGTGTCGACGGCGTGCACGGTTCACCTTCCTCTCCTGCCTGCGCAGACGGCGTGAACGAGCACCGCAATCTACGTTCGCCCCGACGGCAGGTCAATCAGCGATCGGTCCGAGCGTTGGTGCGGGCTACACTCGGGTGATGCCGAACGCGAGACGTCAGCTGCGCGCAGGCTCGGGCGCGGTCATGCTCATCGGCGGGGCAGAGGACAAGCTCAAGGCCCGGCGGATCCTGTCCAGGTTCGTCAAGCTCGCCGGCGGGGCGGACGCACACATCGTCGTGGTGAGCACGGCCTCGATGCTCGGCGATGTCACTACCGAGACCTACAGGACGATCTTCACGGAGCTCGGGGCGACACGCGTGAGCGGGTTGCGCCCCGAGGACCGTCGAGAGGCCGAGAGCCCGGAGGCGATCGCCCTCCTCGCCGAGGCGACCGGCGTGTTCCTGACCGGCGGCAATCAGCTCCGGCTGACCTCCATCGTGGCAGGCACCCGGCTGCACTCCGGGCTGCATCTCGCACATGACCGTGGCGCGGTCATCGCCGGCACCTCCGCGGGCGCCAGCGCGCTGGCGGCGTACATGCTCGCATCCGGCGACTCTGGCGCCACGCCACGTCACGGGATCGTGCAGCTGGCCGCCGGGCTCGGCCTCGCGCCCGACCTGGTCGTCGACCAACACTTCGAACAGCGCACGCGGCTGGGGCGGCTGCTGTCGGCGATCGCACAGTCCCCGTCGCTGATCGGCATCGGACTCGACGAGGACACCGCCGCGATCATCTCGACGGATCGGCAGATGGACGTCCTCGGCCGCGGAGCGGTCACCGTCGTGGACGGCTCGAATATGCAGACCGACGCGTACCGGCTGCGGGGTCGCAGACCCGTGATGATCTCCGGCGTCGTCCTGCACTCGATCCCCTCCGGCTATGTCTTCGATCTACGGACGCGCGCGCTGGCCTCCGATGAAGCCCTCGATGAAGGTGGTGTTGGGATCCAGCGAGAGGCCTCCGAGTGAGCGCCTCCGAAGAGGTCGAGGGTACGAGCGGGCTCGCGGAGTCGGAACGACCGCAGCTCGGTCCGGACCTCACGATCGTCAACGAGCGGGTGTTCCGCGGGCCCAACTATTACTCCTACGAGCCGGCGATCAAGCTGCTCGTCGACCTGGGCTCCCTCGAGTACTGGCCGTCCAACACGATCGACGGCTTCACCGACGAACTGCTCGCGATCCTGCCCGGCGTGGGCGAGCATTCCTGCTCGCGCGGGCACGCCGGAGGGTTCCGCGAACGACTGATCGAGGGCACATGGGCCGGGCACGTCGCCGAGCACATCGCGATCGAGCTGCAACGAGAGTCCGGCGCGCAGGTCTACCGGGGAAAGACGCGAGGTTCGGGCGCGCCCGGGCGCTACAACGTGATCTACGGGTACTGGGAGGAGCAGGTCGGGCTGGCCGCAGGGCGCATCGCCGTCCGGCTCGTCAATCACCTCGTCTCGCCGGACTCGGAGTTCGACCTCTCTGGAGAACTCGAAGCGTTGATCCGACTCGCCGAGGAGCGAGCGTTCGGCCCCTCGACCCAAGCGATCCTCGACGAGGCGGCGAGTCGCGACATCCCGTTCATCCGGCTCAACGAGCAGTCGCTCGTGCAGCTCGGCCAGGGCAAGTACCAGCAGCGGATCCGCGCCACGATGACATCCATGACCTCGGCTCTCGCCGTCGACATCGCGCAGGACAAACGGCTCACGAACCAACTCCTCGCCTCTGCAGGTCTCCCGGTGCCACGGAGCGAGGTCGTGCGCTCGGCCGACGAGGCCGCCTCCGCAGCCAAGCGCATCGGCTACCCGGTCGTCGCGAAGCCGCTCGATGGGAATCACGGGCGAGGGGTCGGCCTCGACATCCGCTCGGACGACGACGCCCGCGCGGCGTTCGATCGTGCGGTGAAGCAGTCTCGCGGCGGGGAGGTCGTCGTGGAGAAGATGGTGGAGGGGAGCGACTACCGGCTCCTGGTGGTCGGAGGGCGGATGGTCGCCGTCGCCGAGCGGGTGCCGGCCCACGTGCTGGGCGATGGTGAGCACACCGTCCGGGAGCTCGTGCAGATCGCCAACGCCGATCCCCGCCGCGGGCTCGGACACGAGAAGATCCTCACGAGGATCAGGGTCGACGAGGAGGCGGAGCGCCTCCTCCGCGAGCAGGAACTGTCGCTCGACGACGTTCCCCCGGCAGACGCGGTCGTGAGGCTCGCAGCGACGGGCAACATGTCGACCGGCGGCAGCGCCATCGACCGAACATGGGAGGCTCACGAGGACAACGTCGACATCGCCGAAGAGGCGGCTCGCGTCGTGGGACTCGACGTCGCGGGGATCGACTTCCTCGCTCCCGACATCACCAAGCCGGTCCGTGAGACGGGAGGCGCGATCATCGAGGTGAACGCCGCTCCCGGGTTCCGGATGCACACGAACCCCACCGAGGGCGAGCCGCAGTACGCAGCGCGGCCGGTGGTCGACCTACTCTTCCCACCCGGTCGCCCGTCGAGGATCCCGATCGTGGCTGTGACCGGCTCGAACGGCAAGACAACGACCGTGCGGATGATCTCCCACATCATGAAGGGCAAGGGACACAAGGTCGGCCTGACCTCGACCGACGGGATCTACATCGACGAGCGCCTCACCCAGCAGGTGGACGCGAGCGGCCCCAGATCCGCTCAGAAGGTCCTGCAGAACCCGCGCGTGGATCTCGCCGTGTTCGAGGTAGCCAGGGGAGGCATCCTGCGTGAGGGGCTGGGGTACGGGCGCAACGACGTCGCCGTCGTGTTGAACGTTACGGGCGATCACCTCGGGCTCGGGGAGATCGACACGATGGAGCAGTTGGCCGCGGTCAAGCAGGTCATCGTGGAAGCGGTGCCTCGCGACGGCTACGCCGTCTTGAACGCCGACGACCCCCTCGTGGCCGGCATGCGCCGACACTGCTCCGGGAGCGTCATCCTCTTCTCGGTGGAGCAGGACAACGAGCTGGTCGAACGGTGGGTGCGCCGGGGAGGCAAGGCCGTCGTCCTGGAGCGGGACCCTCAAGGCGAGCTTATGGTGATCCGTGACGGTCGCCGAACGATGCCGATCGGCCACACCCATCTCTTCCCGGCGACCTTCGACGGACGCGCGCGCATGAACGTCCAGAACGCGCTCGCCGCCGCCGCGGCCGCGCACGCGGCGGGCGCACATCTGCACGACATCAGGCATGGACTACGGACGTTCGCAACGTCCTACTTCCAATCGCCGGGCCGGATGAACCTGTTCGAGCTCTCCGGCGTCAAGGTCCTGCTCGACTACGCGCATAACGCAGCGGGATTACAGGCGGTCGGTGACTTCGTCGAGCAGATGACGTCCGAAGGGCACGATCACGCTCCTCCTGGGTTCGCCTCGTGGACGGCGAACCTCCGCGTCGCCGTGATCGCGACCGCTGGGGATAGGCGCGACGACGACATGCGTGAGCTCGGTCGGGTGGCCGCTCACTACTTCGATGACGTGATCATCAGGGAGGACGTGCACACGCGCGGTCGCGAACGAGGCGAGGTGGCCGCGATCGTCCTCGAGGGTGTGCGTGCGGCTCAGGCCGGCGGCGCGCGAGCGGGAAGCGCGGAGATCGTGACCGATGAGATGACGGCGGCGCGCCGAGCCCTGGACCGGAGCCGCCCCGGCGATCTGGTGCTGCTCTGCGTGGATCACGCTTCCCAGGTGTGGGAGGAGCTCGAAGCTCGTCGCTCCAGCGCGAAGTCCCCGGCAACACCCTGACGGCTCACCGGCGCGCCTGTTCGACCAGCCGGCGCACGGTGGTCGGGTCGGCGCGGACGGCGCCGCGACGCTCCAGCAGGTCGAAAACCTCCGAGCGCTGACCGAGAGCGGTGAGCCCGATCACATCGTGGGCATCCGAGCGGTCGATCATGAACGTCAGGGCTTCGACCTCGTCGGGGAACGCCGGGACGTCCGTCGCCCCGGCATCCTCCGCACCCGCGCGAAGACGCGCCACGACGTCGGCCGGGTCCCGGCCCCGGAGGTAGCCGGGAAGCTCCGCCACCACCACATGGTCGGCTCCGCGCGCCGCCCGGTACCCCAGCGCGTGGAGGATGTCGTTCTGCCGGTCGCCGGCCACGCAGAAGGCGAGCCAGATCTCGGCGCCTCGCGGACGGAGACCAGAGAGGATCTCGGTCAGCCCAACCATCCCGGCTTCGTTGTGCGCGTAGTCGATGACCACTACCCGCTGGTCGAGCGTGAACACGTTCGCGCGCCCCGGGTTGGTCGTGGACTCCTGGACGAAGCTCCGGAGCCCCTGCACGATCGCCTTCTCCGGCAGGTCGATCCCGAGCGCTGCCGCTGTGGCCGCCATCGCGTTCTGCACGTGTTGGGTCGCGATACCCGCGAGGGCGACGGGTAACTCCTTCAGAGCCACCAGCCGGCGGACCGCGCTCCCCTTCCCGAAGATCACCAGCCAGCCGTCGAGGACCGTGATGGCCCGCCCGCCTTCCGAGAGAGCTTCACGGATCGCGGGATGGGATGGGTCGGTGGAGAAGAGGAACGGGCGCCCACCTGCCCCCTTGCGCATCGACAGGACACGCGGGTCGTCCGCATTCAGCACGACCCATCCCTCCGGACGCGTGATCCGGGTGATGGCGGCCTTCACCTCCGCGAGCTCATCGAGCGTGCGGATGCCGACGAGCCCCAGGTGATCGCTCGACACGTTGGTGACGACGGCCACGTCGTTGTGCAGGGTGCCGATGCCGCGTAAGAGGACGCCACCCCTCGCCGTTTCCAGGACGGCAACCTCTACGCCCGGTTGTGAGAGCGCGATGCCCGCGCCGGCGAACCCCGAGTAGTCCCCCGCTTCCACCAGCTCGTCGTCGTGGTACACGCCGTCCGTCGAGGAGTAGGCGACGCTGCTGCCTGCCGACCGGACCAGATGCGCGAGCAGGCGGACCGTCGTGGTCTTGCCGTTCGTCCCGGTCACGGCGATGACGGGGATCGTCGGCTCCGGCACCGAGGGGACATCACCGGGTGGCTGAGCGAGGACATGTTCCGCGGCATCGGCCGCGATCCTCGAGAGCGATCGTCGTGTGACGAGCAGGTTCGACAGGACGCCGGGCACCTCGCGAGCGAGCGCCTCAGCCGTCCCCCGCTGTCGCCACGGGAAGGCGATGACGATCTGGTCTGCTTCGGGGCCCGGCCGGCCACGGATCGCGAGCCGCGTTCCGGCTGCGTGGGCGACCTGTCGGGTCACGTGTGCACCGACCCTGGCCGCGAAGCGATGTCGCTGCTCGCTGCCCGGCTCTCCGGGGTGGAGGGTCGCTGGTGCGCCCATCTCCACCGCCATCCGCTCGAGCCGCGGAGCAGTGGCCCGGAGCCATCCGGGGATGGCCACGGTCAGCTTGATCGCCGGACGCGGGAAGTACAGGTTCGGGCCGTCGAGCGTTCGGAGCTCCACAAGTTCCGAATACGTGGGCACGATGCTCGCCTGCTAGTCCTCTTCCTTCTGTTTCCGCTGCTCGATCCGGGACCGGCCGAGGCGGGTCAACGAGTACATACCGGATGTCTCGCGTCCACCCGGCTCGCTTTCCGCGAGCAGGCCATCGGACACCAGCTGCTTGAGGATCTCCCGCGCCCGCGTACCGTCGGGTTCGAGGGAAGTGGTCTTCAGCACCTCACTCGCGGGGACCGCGTCTACCGAACCGGACGCGAGGCGTCGTCCGAAGGCTTCGAGCACTTCCACGACCGCCGGATCGAATCTTGGCCTCATGCTCATGGCTCCGAGGCTCAGGCTCGCTTGTTGTCGAGGGCCTGGAGCAGGTCGTGGGCGGCGAGCTCGACCTCCTTGTGCCGCCACTCCGCGGCCCGATACTGACACGCGATCAGGCCCGTCCGATGCACACGACGGAAGTCGCCGTAGACGAAGCCGTACCTGGCTTTCGTGTCGTCGTTGGCACCGTCGGTGAGCCCCAGGTACCACTCGGCGTACTCGTCCCATGAGTGCGTCTCGAGGAAGGTGTTCTCGTCGTCGGCGCTCGGCTGAGCGTCGCCCCAATCGCTGTCGAGCACGTACTGGTGAGCGTCGATGAGCCCTCGTGCATGGGTCACAGCGCGTGCGTTGACCAAGTACGAGGCCATACGCCCATTGTGGCAGCCTCGTGTACGTTGTGCGGATGGACGAGCCCGAGTCGATCACCTGTCCGATCTGCGGCAAAGGCACGCTGATCACGATCGACTTCGGCGAACAGCAACCCGAGAGTCGCCAGGTCCAGACCTTCACGTGCGGCCATAAGGTCGAAGGCGCAAGGCTGCAGACGGCGGACGCCGAGAAGCTCGACGTGGAGCGGCGCACATCGGAAGAGACCACGCAGCCCACCGATCCCGAGGAGTAACCGCTCCGGGCGTCGGACGTGCTACTCCTTCTTGACCGTGCCACCAACCTTTCTTCTGGACCTTGCCGGCAACAGCCTTCACGGAGATCACCTTCCGGGCCGGTGCACCCCTCCCCCGATCCCCGCATCCCGCAAAATGGCTGCCGCTCCTACTTGAGTTGCAGACTGACACCGAGGAGGATCAGGGGCCATAGCAGCACCGCGAGGACTGCGGAGGCGATCGGCCTCACCGCGTCGAGATGCTCGAAGTAGTGGTGTCCGGCCGCCACGATCACGCCGATGATCATGTAGACGACGAACAGTACTGCGCCCACCGTGCGGCTCATGCCCGCTCCCTACT
>JALYLP010000225.1 GCA_030774195.1 Actinomycetota bacterium
GGGCGACGGCGAACGCCGTCGCCCGCGGGAAGGCGGCCATCCCCGGAGTCTACGGAGAGCCGCCCGGCACGGATCGTGTTCGGCTCGCGGCACGCGAGGGCGATCCGGAGCCGGTGTCCGATCGGACACCGGCCCCGGATCCTCGCTGCTTCCCCTACGCGCCGGGCGTCGTCGGCCAGATGAACGTGCTCCAGTTCGCGAACAACGTCCGCGAATCGTCGGAGATCATCTCGGTCGCCGAATAGATCGTTCCGTCGGGGCCCGCGACCGAGGCGCTGTAGTCACCCCAGCGGCACACCGTCGGTGCACCGATGAACGCCTCGTAGCAGGTGAACCCGTCCTCCGGACGGAACCCTTGGCGCACGATCTCGACCGGACCGTGCGTGCCGGTGGCGTCGATCGCGATCTGGGCGGCCGACGGGTAGTCGTTGGGGCCCATGAGCGTTATCGCGATCACGCCCTGCCCGTCACCGTTCACCCCCACCGAAGGGAACGAGAGGAAGGCGTCCGCGACGGCGACGTACCCCTCAGCGTGGACGCTCGCAGCGACCGTGCCGTTGACGACGCTCGGGTCGACGACGAAGTACTCGATGCCGTCCCGCGGCCCTGGATCCACGGCCGTGTTGATCCCGCCCCAGAGTGAGCCGTCCGCGAACACCACCTGGTTCATGCGGCTGTCGTTCGGATTGATCCTCGGGACCGGTTCCCCGGCGATGGTCCCGAGCGGCCGTGGTCCATCCTTCTGGACCTGGGGCACCGGGCTCGCGTACGTCCCCACCGTGAGATCGACGTTGGTGAGCTTGAGGTTCGGATCCTCGTCTCGGAGGCTCCTGGTGTGGATCAACGCCCACACGGTGATCTGGTCGAACGAGCCGGGCGCGATCGCGCAGACTTCATCCGTCAGACAGTCGAAGCCGGACATGAAGTACTCGGTACCGTTCGCGCCCGTGTCGTAGACGCCGTCCGGTGACGCGGCCGGCTGCACCGTCCCGGTGGTGCGGTCTCCGGACGTGTGCGTGATCGCAGAGATGTGCACGACGTGTCCGAGATGGCCGTTCTCGAGCCTCTGCTTGCTCATCGCGTAGATCTGCGGACCGTTGAAGTGAGCACCGAACGGCTTGAGGTCGTATTCGGCGGTGCTGACATAGAACCCGTTCTTGTCCGCGCCGATCAACGGCTGATCGCCGAAGCACGGGCAGTCTGGATGGCCCCGATCCGTCGCGTTGATCCGGTAGATGAGATAGCTGCCGAGCGCTTCGCTCGACGTGCTGACGGCGATGTAGACGAACGCCGGCGCCTTCAGTTCACCGGTGACCGGATCCTGCGTGATGACGAGCACCGTGTGGAACCAGCGTTGCGTGTCGGGATCGAAGTAGCACTTCGGGTCGGAGACGAACGGTCCGAAGGTCCCGGTCGTGCGATCGATCGACGGCGGCAGCCCGAAGAACTCCGGGATCGAGATCGGCGTCGTGAACTGCTCGGCGGCCGCGTCATAGAACACCAGCGCGTCGTTCACCGACTCGACGACCTCCGGACCGAGCGACGGATCGTTCGGGCTGACGTTACCGACGCACAGGCCCTGGTCGGGCGGCTCGAGGCTGAACTGGTTGCCTCCGCCCGCCAGTCGCTGATCGGCGTGGGTGAGCCCCTCCCAACCGAGGTTGTTCTCGTTGACGACCGACGCCGTGTTGCCGGGCGCCGGGGCTCCCTCGCCGCTCGAAGCCTCACCCTGGGTCTCGTGCTCGAAGTCGATCCACGGCCCGGCCTCGCTCCCGAGGTTGCTGGAGAGCCCACCTCCGGCCGCGGCTCGAGCGGCGAGCTGTCGGACGTTGGTGACCGCGACCCGCTGGAGTCGGGGCTGCGACATCTTCGTGTGAACGGCGCGACCGGTGGGAGCGGATGATGGCTGGTGCGCCGAGGCGACGATCGACGGGCCCGGGATCACGACCGCAGCGACGACTACGATCATCGCGAGCAGATGGACTGGTTTCGATCGGATCTTCGTCACCGGTGACTCCTTCCGTTGATGGATGGGGTGTCGGCGGCGGCTGCGGCTGCGCAGCGCTGCCGTCACGAGGAGACGAGACCGAGGCTCCGCTATAGACACCCCCTCTTCCGCATGATCACGAACACGCTGCCGCCGGAGCGGCGCTGGACGGTATGCCGTGCCGCACCCCACGACATCACGCACCGACCGTACGCAAGCCGGGTCGCGGGAGGTACATCACATACGTGATTCGAGGGAACGGTGCCGGTGTCGTGCGGCCGCACGTCGACCGCTTCGCGCTGAGTCGCGGGGGTAGGATTTGAACCTACGACCTCTGGGTTATGAGCCGCGTTCAACTCGTCCGTCGTCGTCGGTCCTCATCGGCTCTCGTCCGTCTACCTGCGATAACGCGCACCGACCGACCCACTCGTCCGTCCTCATCCGCCCTCGACCGTCACCGTTTCTTGCACGGTTCTTGCAGTTATCGTGCCCGCATGATGGATCCCGACGAGGAATGGAACACCTGGGTCGAGTGGCTGGGTGAAGAACCGGGCGGTCGCCACATCTGGCGTGAGGTCACGGACATCCTCGTCCGGCGCGAGGTCTGGGACAGTTTCGCGATCGTCTACAACGTCGCGATCCACAACGGCGGCCCGAGGGAGATCACCGAGAACCCGAACTTCCCGATCTGGATCAAGAACAACTACCTCGACGCCCAAGTGATGGCCGTCCGGCGACAGCTCGACATGCGCCACGATGTGATCTCCCTCCGTCGTCTGTTAGAGCACGTCGGCAGGTATCCCCAGGTGCTCTCCCGCGATCGGTACGCAGCCAGGACCGCCGGCAGGGCCGTGGGCAAGCCGACGAGTTCTTTGATCAGATGGTCGGGCTAGGTCTCGACCACATCGACCCGAACACGGCGAAGGCGAACGTCGCCAACCTGAAGACGTGGACGCGAAAGGTCCACGACTTCGCCGACAAAGAGAAGGCGCACTACGGCGAGGCACCGAGCAGGTTGGCCGAGGATCAGACCATCGGCGATCTTCACCATGCCGTCGATGTCATCGTGGACATGGCGGTCAGGTACCGCGAGCTGATCCTCGGTTCCTCGATGGACAAGCGGGTCGGTCTCCTGCCGTGGACCCAGATCTTCCGCGTCCCGTGGGTTCCCGCCGACCAGATGGCTCACGTCAACCGCACGATCAGCGATCTGGAAGCCAAGCGGGCGCGTGGTGAGCCGCTCACCGATGAGGACTTCCGCTAGATCAACGTCGGCGGCGGTCGTCACGATGTCCGGCGTGGGCATCGTCAGCGACCGGCCCCGGCTCGTCTCCAGGATCGAGGTCGAGGCTCGGGCGTTCAGGAACGCTGACTCGATGACCCGCCAGCTCTGCTTCGGCCACGTCCTCGGGCTCCTGGACGCCGGTGCGACGCTCGGGCTGTGGACGCGCCGCGACTCAGCGCGGATCTCGGATGCCGTCTACTACGGCGCGAGCCCGCGAATGGTGCGAGGGATGCTCAGGCGCTTGCGGTGACTGGATCCCCAGCGCCTCCGTGAGCTGAGCGGCGATCTCGGCCCGGTCGGTGGTCTCGTCCACCTTCACGTAAACCTTCTTCGGAGACTTCGTCGGCTCGCTCACGCAGTCAAGGTGCCGGTAGTTCGGTAAGCGCGTCGGTGGCGCTCGTCGGGATGCCCGCTATCGCTGCACCCGACCCCCACCGCCCAACCCTGGGAGCGCGACGGTCACGGAGGGACTTCGCCTCATCTGTCTTCTCCAGCTCGGTCACTCGTCTCTCGGCGAGCGATTCTCTCCAACATCCATCCTGCATGGCAGCCGTTCACCTTGTTCGCACACCGCGATTGACCGGGGTGACACGGCCTGTTGCGGCCTCAGACCTCCTCGGCGCGCCCGAAATACAGCCCAAGCTTCAATTGAAAATGGCGTCTGAACTCGTCCGTCAGCTGGTGGGTCCTTCGCCGTAACAGCCAGTCGATCACGACCTCTCATGCCGCTGCTGGCTGCGAAGGTCCGCGTCGGCAACCGGGCAACTCAGGCCCCCACGGGTTGTGCCCGTCTCCAGCGCCCCAATAGGCTCGCACCAACCGAACCCACCATCTGGTGGATCAAAGCGCGAGGATGGGCAGACGTCTTGAGTGAGATGCCCCAGACCTGGCATCACGGACTGATGGCACGCTGGTGGGCCGAGTTCAAGGAACCGGAGCCCGCCGAGCTCGCCTTCTACCGAGACGCCATCGAGCAGTTCGGTGAGCCAGCGCTCGACCTCGCTTGTGGTGCCGGGCGGCTGCTTCTGCCGCTCCTGGGATCTGGACTGGATGTAGACGGTGTCGACGCGTCAACCGACATGCTGGCTCAAGCGCGGCAGCTCGCCGAGGCTCAGGGCCTGACTCCATCACTCATCGAGCAGCCGATGCACGAGCTCGACCTCCCACGCCGCTATGGCACGATCTTCATCTGTGACTCGTTCGGGGTCGGCGGTCAGCGACGTCACGCCCTCCGGGCCCTCGAGCGAGTGTTCGAACACCTTCAACCTGGGGGAGCTCTTGTGTTCAGCCACGACCTGCCGTACGCGGATGAGGAAGCCGAACGGATCCGTTGGCTTCCGAGCAAACGAGGCGAGCCGGAACCTTGGCCGGACGAGGGCGATCGTCGCCGTTTCGCCGACGGCGACGAGCTTGAACTGCTGTTCCGAGAGCGGTCGTTCGACCCCCTGCTGCAAGAAGCGATCTATGAGGTTCGCGCCCGACGATGGCGAGAAGGCGAACTGGTGCAGCATGAGGAACACGCGATCGTGCTGCCTGCTTTCTTCGCTCAAGAGATCTTGCTCATGCTTGACACCGTCGGATTCACCGACGTGACGATCCAAGGCCGTTATACCGGTGAGCCGGCCACCGGCGATGACACCAGGGTCGTCTTCGTCGCGAGAGGGCCCGCTTGAGGACGGGTCGGTGGGAGGGCAAGTTTCAACCTGCTCACATCTTGCTCACGACAGGACGACACCCCGTGGGCACGGGACGACACCAGACGACACAGGACGACCCGCAGAACCGGAATCCGCCCGTAGCGCGAGCAACCTTAGGATCCGGTGGCCGAGAGCCCGTGGGAGTTCGAGTCTCCCCTCTCGCACAGCTGTGAGCAGGCTCCCCAGTTCATCGATCCACGCGGAGGGTGCCGACGACCGTCGTACCGGAGCCGGGCTCCGACTCCACGCGCAACTCTCCGCCCAACGCGGCTAGGCGGTCCACCATCCCCTGCACGCCTGTCCCGTACCTGGTCACGGTGGCGTCGAACCCACGGCCGTCGTCCTCGACCTCGAAGCGGAGCTCATCGGCAGAGTGCGAAAGCCGCACCGTCGCGCGGGAAGCCTCCGCGTACTTAGCCACGTTCTGCAGCGCTTCCAGGACACAGAAGTACACGGCCGCCTCCACCTCCTGCGGGTAGCGCTCAAGACCACCCGCTTCGACCGTCACCCGCACGGACGAACGACGAGCTTGAGCCTCGAGTGCGGCGCCGAGGCCCCGATCGGCCAGAAGGGGCGGGTAGATGCCGCGCGCGAGATCACGGAGATCCTCGAGAGCGTCCTGGAGCCCCTGCTGCACCGTGTGCAACAGCTCGCGCTCGCGGTCGGGATCCCTCCCCGCCAGGGTCTCCGCCATCCTTGCCTGCACCGCGAGCGCCACCAGCTGCTGCTGGGCGCCGTCGTGGATGTTGCGCTCGATCCGCCGGCGCTCCCCGTCCTGGGCCGTGACCAAGCGTTGCCTCGATGCCCGGAGCTCCTCGAGGTTCGCGCGCAGCTCCTCGGTGAGCCGAACGTTCCGCA
>JALYLP010000226.1 GCA_030774195.1 Actinomycetota bacterium
GTGGGGCGGTGCGTGATCACGACGCTCGACGCCGACACCGGCGAGCCCGACTTCCCCGCGCTCGAGGTCCTCGCTCGTTCCCGCGCGAAGATGCCCGGAGGGGGACTGCCGTTCGGCATGTTCGCGAGGGTCTCGCGCCCCGGCACGGTTCGGCTGGGCGACCGCGTGGAGCCCGGCCCGCCCGTCTGACGCCGCAGGGAGCGCTCCCGCTCAATCGCCGAAGCGGCCTCGCCGATACGCAGGCATGAGCACCATGGCGGCAGCCAGGACTCGAACCACCTCGCTCCGCCCGCATCGGGGCGCGGCCGCGGTGGTCGCGGTCTCCCTCCTGTCCGCCGCGGCCTTCGTCGCGCTCCGGGCGGGCGTGTCGGTGCCCTATCCGACATTTACGGGCGCCTGCCAGCGGTTGCACGACGCCGGCATCCTCGTCACCGCGCAGGATTGGTTCTGTCGGCCGGCGCCGTGGACCGCGCAGGCGGCGTACATGGCGGCATCGTTGCTCCTCGCGGTCGCGTTCGTCGTGCCGTGCATGATCCTCGCCGCCACCGGACGCCGCGTCGCGGCGTACCTCCCGCTCCTCGTCGCTCCCGCCATGAGCGTCCAAGGGCTCCTGATCTTCAACGGCTTCGACGGCTGGTGGGGCCGGGGCAGCTGGCCGAGGGGCGAGTTCGTCGGCGTGGCGGTCTCGCTCCTCGTGATGGCTACACCTGTCGCCGCGGTGGTCGTCGCCGCCCGAGGGCGACGAGCCCCGCGACCGCAGATCCCGCTCGCGGTGTCCGCGCTGTCGTGGCTCTTGTGCGGCATCGGGGTCGCATCGATCGAGTGGATCGTCCGCGGCATCTTCACCCGTCACTTCGCGTCGTTGGGAGGGACGACCGGCGCCACCGGGTTCGTCGTCCCAGCGATCGCGATGGTCGTGTTCGCCGCGATTCTCGGACCGGACCGACGCTGGTGGCCCTGGTCGCTCGCCCCCGTCGCCCTGCTGCTCAGCGCCGCACCGTCGCTCGCGCTCGCGGGCGGCCCGCACGGCCTCGTGGACTGGTCCCGGTTCGGACTGGTCGTGCCGTTGTTCGCGGCGGGTCTCGTCGGCTCGGCATGGCGGCCGTTCGCGGAGCGTGTGACGCGGCGGATCCGCTCGACGGAGCCGGCGCCCGAGCCCGCTCCGTCGGCGCCCGGGACCGCTGCGTCGCCGTCGTCACCCGTCGAACCCGATCGCGTGCGGCCCGTCGTGATCCTGAGCGCCGTCGCGGTGGCGCTGCTCGTCGTGTCGCTCGTGATGTTCCGAGCCGATCCGCTGCCGGCGCAGGTCGGCGTCGCTCTGCCTACGTTCCTTGGGGAACGGACGCTCGCCCAGGACGTGCGGACCCGCATGAACCTGCGGCTGGCGATCACCGCGATGGACGCGTATCGCGAGGCCCACGGCACCTACCGTGGCTTCGACGGCGAGATGGGGAACGAGTCCCAGTCCCTGCTCGCGTGGACCGACGGGGTACCGGCGCAGGAGATGCCGCACACCCTCCCGTCCCTCCAGGTAGGGGTCCTGTCGGCCACCGGCGACGTGGCGCGTGTCGTGGCGTTCAGCGCGAGCGGCAACGCGTTCTGTCTGCAACGGACGCCGGGTGGCCTCACCTACGGCGCCGGTGACGGCGGTCGCGGCAGCATGTTCGGGACCGTGCGGGACGCGATCGCGGGATGCGCGGCAACGGCGTGGTCCCCGGCTCAGGTGCGGATGTTCTCCGTCGCCACGATGTGCCGGGACGCCGACCCGTCCGGCTACCTGATCTGCCGGATGGTCCAGGTCATCGTGACGCAGACCCTCCAGCAGACGAAGCCCGACTGACGCGAACAGCGTTCGCGGATCGACTCGTTCTTTCGTCGCCCCCCCGGTGCGGTAGCCCGGTCGGCGGCGGCCCGTTCGACGGCTTGACGCCTCCGACCCCCGCCATTCGAATGAGCGAACCAACGCACCATGGATGCCGTCGCGACAGGAAGGAGAGGATGCACGGCTCCATGGCGCATGTCGGACGGATCGATGAGAGGGGAAGCTCATGGTTGGACGCAAGATGATCGTGCTCGCGGGCCTTATCGGGCTGGTGGTGGGGGTGTCCGTGATGGCGTTCGCCGGCACCGCGGCCCACACCCAGACCGTGGATCGGTCCGCGCCGCGGCTCATCGGGGTGCAGAAGGCAACGAGCATCAGCGCGGTGAAGGTCGCCACGTCGGCCTTCAACGACACGAGCACGAGCACGACGACCCCGACGCTCGTGCCGGGGATGAGCGCCAAGATCTCGGTGCCCGTGGGCAGGCAGGCGCTCCTGATGGTCCGTTTCTCCGCCGAGACGGCGTGTTACGGGGGCGGCGCGAACTCCAACTGGTGCATCGCGGAGGTACTGGTTGACGGGAACGAGGCCGCGCCGGGCGACGGCACCGATTTCGCTCTCGACAGCACGGACAACGGAACCGAGTCGGGCGGCTCGTGGGAGTCCCACTCGATGGACCGCTCCATCGTGGTCGGTGCGGGGA
>JALYLP010000227.1 GCA_030774195.1 Actinomycetota bacterium
GGTGGATGACGTCCGGGTGATCCGGGGTACCCTTATCCCGCCGTGCTGAAGGCGTTCCTCAACTCGTTCAGGATCCCGGACCTCCGGAACAAGATCCTGTTCACCCTCTTCATCATCACGCTGTACCGGTTCGGGTCACACATCCCGGTCCCGGTCGTCGATACCAGCGTGCTCCAGAACCAGGCGAGCTCGGGCGGGTTCCTGGACTTCATCAATCTCTTCTCCGGCGGTGGGCTCAACCGGTTCTCGGTCTTCTCGCTGGGGATCATGCCGTACATCACGAGCTCGATCATCATGCAGCTGCTCACGGTCGTGATCCCCAAGCTGCAGCAGTGGCAGGACCAGGGCGAGGCCGGCGTCAAGCGCATCAACCAGGCCACGCGCTACGTGACCGTTGTGCTCGCGTTGCTGCAGTCCACAGGCCTGGTGTTCCTGTTCCACTCCGGACAGAACAACATCCCGGATCTCTTCCCGGTGGGAACGTTCAAGCCGGCCAACGTCCTGCTGATCGTCCTCACCATGACCGCCGGCACGGCCCTGATCATGTGGCTGGGCGAGCTGATCACGCAGCGCGGTGTCGGCAACGGCATGTCGATCCTGATCTTCACCAGCGTCATCAGCCGCCTGCCGTTCGAAGGCAGCGCGATCCTCCGGGCGGGTGGCTGGGGCAAGTTCATCGTCGTCCTGCTGATCGGTTTCGGGATCATCGTCGCGGTCGTCTACATGGATCAGGGCCAGCGGAAAGTGCCCGTCCAATACGCCAAGCGCGTCGTCGGCCGCAAGCAGACGATGGGTGGGAGCACCTATCTACCGCTCAAGGTGAATCAGGCCGGTGTGATCCCCATCATCTTCGCGACGTCGGTGCTCTACTTCCCGGTGCTGATCGCCAGCGTGTACCACGGGCAGTGGTTCTCGGACTTCGTGAACAAGTACGTCCAGAACCAACGAAGCATCCTGTACATGTTCATCCTGGCTTCGTTGATCGTCTTCTTCAGTTACTTCTACACGGCGATCCAGTTCGACCCCGTCCGGACGGCCGACAACCTCCGTCAGCAAGGCGGCTTCATCCCCGGGATCCGGCCCGGGCGACCGACCGCCGACTACCTCAACGACATCCTCGTCCGCATCACGCTGCCCGGCTCGCTCTTCCTCGCGGCCATCGCCCTGATCCCGACGATCGTCCTCGCGATGTGGAACTTCCAACAGTTCCCGTTCGGAGGCACGTCGATCCTGATCGCCGTGGGTGTGGCGCTCGAGACGATGAAACAGATCGAGTCGCAGCTGATGATGCGGCACTACGAGGGTTTCCTGCGGTAGCAGGGGGAGCGCCCGATGCGCTTCGTGTTCCTCGGACCCCCCGGCGCCGGCAAGGGGACACAGGCTCGGATCCTGTCGGAGCGCCTGGACATCCCCCAGATATCGACCGGCGACATCCTCCGCGAACACGTGCAAGAGGGAACCCGCCTCGGTATCACGGCGAGGATGTACATGGACCGGGGTGAGTACGTCCCGGACGACGTCGTGGTGCGGATGGTGGAGGAGCGTCTCGGAGAGCCCGATGCCTCTAAGGGCTTCATCCTGGATGGGTTCCCCCGCACCGTCCGCCAAGCGCAGGCGCTTGAGGTCGCCCTCGTGGAGCTGGGGACGCCGTTGACGGCGGTCGTGAAGTTCACGATCTCCGACGCGACGGCGATCCGGCGCATCATCGGTCGCTACACCTGCCCTGTCTGTAAGCGCACGTACCATCAGGAGTGGAGGCCGCCGGCCAACGATCTGGCTTGCGATGTCGACGGGACCCCCTTGGAGAAGCGCAACGACGAGGACGAACTGACCGTGAAACGGCGCCTGGCGATCTACCGGGAGCAGACCGAAGCGCTCGAGCGCTACTACACGGAGCGGGGGCTGCTCCGAGAGGTGGACGCAGAGGCTCGGATGGACACCGTTACCGAGCGCATGCTTGCCGCGCTCGGAGACGCGGTCTGAGGCGAGGGAACAGATGATCATCCGGAAATCACCCGACGAGCTGGACAAGATGCGCACCGCGGGTCGCGTCGTTGCGGGCACGATCAGCCGTGTGCTCGAGGCCGTCGCCCCCGGCCGGACCACGCTCGATCTCGACCGGGTGGCCGAGCAGTACATCGCCGAGCAGGGCGCGACCCCTTCCTTCAAGGGATACCGGGGAGCCTCCACGAGGCCGTTCCCCGCCACGATCTGCGCGTCGGTGAACGAAGAGATCGTTCATGGGATCCCGTCATCGTCTCGGAGGCTCGAGGAGGGGGACCTGCTCTCGCTCGATTTCGGCGCGATCTGGCAGGGGTTCCATTCCGATTCGGCCGTGACGGTGTTCGTCGGCGGGATCGCGCCCAGCGCCGAGGCGGAGCGACTCGTGAAGACCACCGAGTCGGCGCTCGACGCCGCGATCTCCGTGATCACGCCGGGCGGGAAGCTCTCCGACATCGGCAACGCGATCGAAACGGTCGCTCGGTTGGAGGGCATGGGGATCGTGCGCGAGTACGGCGGTCATGGGATCGGCCGGGCCTTGCACGAGGACCCGTTCATCCAGAACTGGGGGAAACCCAACCGCGGACCCGAGCTGAAGCCTGGTC
>JALYLP010000228.1 GCA_030774195.1 Actinomycetota bacterium
GGCACCGGTAGGCCCGGTCGCACCCGTCGCTCCGTTCGCACCCGTAGGTCCGGTCGCACCGTCAGCCCCGGTCGCACCCGTCGCTCCGTTCGCACCCGTAGGTCCGGTCGGTCCGGTCGCTCCGTTCGCACCCGTAGGTCCGGTCGGTCCGGTCGCTCCGTCAGCACCGGTCGCACCCGTCGCTCCGTTGGCACCGGTAGGCCCGGTCGCACCCGTCGCTCCGTTGGCACCGGTAGGCCCGGTCGCACCCGTCGCTCCGTCAGATCCGGTGGCGCCCGTCGGTCCGGTTGCGCCGTTGGCACCCGTGGGTCCGGTTGGTCCGGTCGCACCCGTGGGCCCCGTCGCTCCGTTGGCACCCGTCGGCCCCGTCGCTCCGTTGGCACCCGTCGGCCCGGTCGGTCCGGTTGGTCCGGTCGCCCCCATGGCACCCGTCGGCCCGGTCGCGCCCGTCGGTCCCGTCACGCCGGTTGGGCCAGTGGGGCCCGTGCGACCCGTCGGACCTGTGGGTCCGGTTGGGCCTGTTGGCTTCTGCGGGGGATCAGCAACCGCGCCGCCCGTGCCGTAGAACGCAATCATGCCCACGACCAGCGCGAGCATGATCGAAATCCGTAGCGCCTTCCGGCCGAAATTTGTCATCTGGGTGCCAGCCCTTTCCATCCGCCGGGACCTCCTGAGCCTCCCCGACTGGACTACATTCCCCCCGATAGTCCCTTCCGTCCGGGGGGTTGTCAAATTGCAAATCCCTATTGGCTCTAGCCGAAACGCCTGTGTACGGCCTCTTTTTTCCAACTCCTGCCTGCGTACGGCCTCTTTTTCCAACTCCTGCCTGCGTACGGCCTCTTTTTTCCAACTCCTGTGGAAAACTTCGAGCTATGTCAACTCCCGCGGTTCTTGGGAGCACCTGATGCCTTCCGCCATCATCATCGGATCCGGTCCATCAGCCGCTTCCGTCGCGATCTGTCTCGCTGACCAGGCCGACTGGAAGATCACCGTGCTCGATGTCGGGCTGGACCTGGAGCCGGATCATCGGGACGCCCGAGACAGGCTCTCGACTCTCCCTCGAGAACGGTGGGCTCGCCGGGATGTACTGGATATCTCCGCGCGACCGGTTGCTACATCTGTAAGCGGGCTCCCCGAGAAGCGCGCCTACGGATCCGACTATCCGTTCCGGGATTCCGGGCAGCTATCTCCGATCGCGGTCGAGCAAGGCGTGAACGACGCTCTCATCTCGGGCGCCTACGGGGGATTCAGCGCGGTCTGGGGGGCTCAGCTGCTCCCGTTCCCCGATGAGGCATTCGAGTCCTGGCCGCTCTCCGCCGCGGAGCTCGCGCCGCATTACCGGGCCGTGCTGACCGCTATCCCATTTGCGGCCGCCGACGACGATCTGGCAACCGTATTGCCGCTCCATGCACCACCGCTCGACCCGATGCCTCTTTCCCCCCGCGCGGCGGCCGTGGAAGGTCGATATCGCCGGCATCGCGTCGCGCTCAACAAGAAGGGGTTGGTGCTCGGCAGATCTCGGCTCGCCGTCCGATCGGATGGTTGCATCGCTTGCGGCATGTGCATGACCGGCTGTCCCTATTCGCTTATCTACTCAGCAGCGCAGACCTTCGATGATTTTCGCTCGCGAAACCGTGTCGAGTACCACTGCGGGATGCTGGCCGTGGGGCTCTCGGAGGGGGTTGGGGGAGCGACCGTCATAGCGCGTGAAACGGGATCGTCCACGGAACGTTCATTTACTGCCGATCGCGTCTTCGTCGCGTGTGGGGCGGTCGGCACAACGCGGCTCGTGCTCGGATCGCTCCGCCGGTACGGTCAGGACGTCGCCCTCCAGGAATCGGCTCAGTTCGTGCTGCCCTTCGTCTCTTTCCGATCCACCGGCGACCCTCGTTCCCAGCCGGCGCACGCCTTGGGACAACTCTCTGGGGTCATCCAGCTCCCCGACGACGAGTCCCAATTGCACCTGCAGATGTACACGTACGATCCCACGTTCCTGGATGCGCTCCCAAGGCCCCTCCGGGGAAAACTCGCAGGGCCACTGTTGCCGTCCGTGCTTTCCAGGCTTTCGGTCGGACTCGGGTACCTCCCGTCGTCGGCATCGCCAAGGCTTCGTATCCGGCTCAACGCACCGACCTCGGGCTCCCAACGGGCTCCGCTCGTGGTCACACGCGATGCGACGTCACCCGATCCGAGACGCTTGCTGAGGCCCCTCTCACGGCGGCTGTTGACGTTCGCTCCTCTATTGGACCTGTGGCCGGTGCTACCTCGGCTTCAGCTGTCTGCTCCCGGGAAGAGCTACCACTGGGGCGGCACCTTCCCGCACGCAGCATCAAGCTCGTCCGACCTCACTACGGATCGCCTCGGCCGACTGCCCGCGTGGCGACGGATCCACCTCGTGGACGCAGCCGTCATCCCCAGTTTCGCATCAACCTCGTTCACCCTGACGGTGATGGCCAATGCGCACCGGATCGCGACCGAGTCGCTCGAGCTGTCGGAGGGTGTGCGATGACGTCCGGACGTCCGAGCGCGGCGATCACCGGGGCGTCGGGGTATCTCGGGCAAGTGATCCGCTCGGCGTTCGATGCGAATGGATGGCGGACGATTGGACTCGTCCGGTCACCACAACCGGAGGATCCCGACGCAATCCCCTTCACGCTCGGCGATCGGATCGATCCAGCGATCCTGGAGGGGGTCGACGCCCTGATCCATTGCGCCTACGACCTGTCGCTCACCTCCCGTCGCGTGATCTGGGATGTGAACGTCACCGGAACCGAGCAGCTCCTCGATGCGGCACTTGTCGCGGGCGTGGGGCGCTCGTTGGTCATCTCGTCCACGGCCGCGTACATGGGAACCGAACAGATCTATGGTCGCGCGAAGCTCGCGACGGAGGACATCGCGAAGGCGCGAGGTGGCGTCGTGATCCGTCCGGGACTCGTATTCGGGCCTCACGCCGGCGGCATGGTCGGATCCCTCTCCAAGGCAATGGCCCTCCCGATCGTCCCTCTGCTTGCCGGTCGCTCGCACATCTACACGGTGCACGAAGACGACCTCGCCGCGGCGATCCTGAACCTCACGACGATGCGCGAGCCGCCCACGACCCCCGTCATCGTTGCGCACCCCGAGCCGGTGAACGTGGCCGTTCTGCTCCGAAGCCTCGCCGCGGCTCGCGGCTCCGGCACGCGCTTCGTGCCGGTCCCCTGGCAGCCCGTGTTCTGGATGCTGAGGCTCGCTGAGATGGCGTCTGCCCGCTTGCCCTTCCGCGCCGACTCCCTCTGGGGCCTGGCGCATCCGCCTCCGCCGCCCGATCTGACGACGACCGATGCGCTCGGACTGAGCCTTCGGCCGTGGGCTCTCAGCGCCGACTCATCCCCAGCACGCTGAGGAAGAAGCTGGAAAGGATGACTTCCGAGC
Source organism: Actinomycetota bacterium (assembly GCA_030774195.1). GTDB lineage: Bacteria > Actinomycetota > UBA4738 > UBA4738 > HRBIN12 > AC-51. The sequence goes on from JALYLP010000228.1 coordinate 3,412, forward strand.
CGAGCATGAGAGCGGTCAAGGACGGGATCACGATCCGCAGCGTCCGGGTCACGTCGAGCGCTCCGAACGAACCGAGGCTCCAATGAAGGAACGCGTAGATCGAGCCCGCGAGACCGGCAACCACGAGCAGGGATCCTGCAGCGAGACCCGTCTCGAGGGTGATGTACTTGAAGGCCTTGGTGAGCCGAGGATCCTCGGGGAGCAGCCCCTCACTGATCGCGAAGATCTTGGTGAAGAACGCGAACACCACTGACTGGAACCCGATGATGATCGCGCCTGCGGCGTAGAGGAGCGTGTGGACGTCGAAGCCGACGCTCCCGATCCGGCGGGGACCCGGGATCAACCATCCTCCGACCAGCAGACCTGCGAGCATGAGGAAGGCGCCCGGATAGAGGAACAGCCAGCGCGGGCTGTACAAGAGCAAGAATCGAAGGTGCCGCCAGCCGTCTCGCCACGTCCGCAGGTGGGGCTGTCGCGTCCTCCGCGCCGGGGACAGCGTCGTCGGTACCTCGGTGATCCGAAGGTCCATCAGTGTGGCTTTGACGACCATCTCGCTCGCGAACTCCATGCCGGTCGTGCGCAGGTCCAGCCGCTCGATCGCCGCTTTCCGAAAGCCCCGAAGACCACAATGGAAGTCACCCACGGGACTGTTGAAGAACAGCCTGCCGATGCGAGAGAGGACGGGGTTGCCGAGGTACCGGTGAAGCGCGGGCATGGCACCCGGGCGGATCCCGCCCGCGAAGCGGTTACCCATGACGAGGTCGTAACCCTGCCGGAGCTTCTCCACGAACGGGCCGATCGCGCTGAAGTCGTAGCTGTCGTCGGCGTCGCCCATGATGACGAACTCGCCACAGGCGGCCCTGATACCACCGAGCAACGCGCTTCCGTATCCCTTCGCCTCCACATCGACGACTCGAGCTCCCAGACCCCGGGCGATCGCTTGCGACCCATCCGAGCTGCCGTTGTCCGCGACGATGACTTCCCCACTGATCCCGAGCGCCTGAAGAACGTCGCGAGCCTTTTCGATACAGATGCCGAGTGACTCCGCTTCATTGAGGCACGGCATCACGATCGAGACCTCGACGGCATCGCTCTCGAGCGGCTCTTCGGTCACCGTTTCGCACTCCCGATCGCTGCGGGTATGGGTGAACGCTCGGAGCGGGGCTCGACTCGAGGCTTGCGCCGGCGAGACCTTCGCCAGCCGACGACGAGCGCGAGCTGGGTGATGAGCCCGATGGCGATGAGGAGCCAGTAATACGGATAGGGGTGGTACTCGAACACGATGGAGTGGCGGCCTGCAGGGATCGGGACGCCGACGAAGCTCGGAGCCACCATCGCGGCCGTCACTTCAACGCCGTCGACGGAGACGCTCCAACGCGGGTCGTAGGTCGCTTTCAAGAGGACCATCCCCGGCCGGTTCGCTTCGACGTCTGCACCGAACACACCGGCTTGCGGCTGGGCGTACGTCCCGAGCACGGTTCCCGCAGGCCCCGACACGGAGGTTGCGCCCGCGAGCGTACCGGGGGCTGCCGCAGCCCCGTTGAATGCCACGGTCGGATAGACACCGACGAGAAGCTCGTTCGAACTGAGGAACGGATCCATCGCCACCCCGATGTTCGATCGGTCGGCCGCGATCTGACCGGCGGCGTCGACCACTTGGATATACCCCGAGTCTCGAACCTGCCAGAGCACGAACGGTCCCCGTTCACCCACCTTGTCGGCCGGCACCAACGGCCGGCGGTCAGGGGGAAGGATCAAGTAACGGATGCCGAACAAGGAGTAATCGACCGGCACCCTTTCATCGAAGCGGGCCTCGATGTCCGACGAAAGAGACGTCGTCCGAAGCATGAAGCCGACGCCGTCGGCGTTGTACGCCAGGAGGGCCGCGTAGACCTGCACCGAGCCGACCTTGTAGTCCGATCCCCAGTTGGTGGTCGTTCCGGCGTACACGCGACCGGGTCCCGTGTTCTTGGCCTCGGCGAGGACGGCTCCCAGCTGAGCACCGGTCGTTTCATCGTTGAGGACCTGATACGCGATCCCATCACGATCTCGTCCGTCGTACGAGGCCCGCTCGATCCAGGCGGGCGCGAGCACCCCGACGCCGACCACCGCTGCGGCGACAGCCAGCGCGACCGTTCTCCGGCCTTGCAGTCCGACGATGAGTCGCGACGCTCCATCCGTGAGGAGCATCGCCAGCCATACCGCGCCAACACCTGCGAGCAAGATGCCGCCCAGATGGACTCCGATGATGAAACGGTGGAAGAAGATGTCGCTGTTCCCGGGGAGGAGCTTGAGGACCGGTCCGAGCGTCGGCCTCCCGAAGAACAGGAGCAGACTCATGGATGAGAAGACCAAGAGCGCTCGGGCACGCTCATCTCGACGGAAGCGCCGAACGCACGCCACGATCCCGACGCCGACGAGCACCGTGATGACGGGCAACCGACCGCTGTCGAAGAGTTGACCGCTGAAGAGCCAGCCGAGGACCTTCTTGGCGCCGAACGAGTCGTACCAGAAGGTGCCCTGGTTGTACTGACTCCTCGATGAATAGCTGCTGTCCTGGACCAACGGCACCAGCACCCACGCCGCGGTGAGTACGGTCCCCGCGCCGACGACCGCGGCCCTGATGAGCCGCTGCCGCAACTCGGACGGCTTGATGAGGACCCAGACACCGATGGCGAGCAGTGCGAGATAGCCCATGATGAGATGGAGTGCGATCGTGATCGCGATCGCCAGAGCCGCGAGTGCGTACGATCTGCGGCGCGCGACGGCCCTCCAACTGAGTGCGATCGCGATCGGGAGGAGCCACATCGCCCACAATTGCGACCACATCCCGTACCCCAGCCAGACGTAGCTCCCGTGCTCGTACCCATAGCCGGGTGTGCTGACGAGCAGCGGCGACACGAGCGCTGCGGCGCCGGCGATCCATCGGTCCCAGCCGAACAGGCGGGCGGCCCAGTAGATGCTGAGCGGCGTGGTCGCGAGCAAGAGGTAGAGCATCCAGCTGAAGACGCGATCCGTTCCGAACAGCACCGCGAGGTATGCGCCGATGATGTGCGGAAGGCTCTGGTAGTGATGGAACCATGAGTCTCCGAGTCCGAGGTATGGATACCAACCATCGATCGGCAGGTGACCCGCCCGGATCCGTTGCTCGGCGCAGCGCATCATGGAGAAGTGCATCGCGCTGTCATTCAGATACAGGACCCGAGTGATCTCAGCCCGCAGCTCCCAAAGGTTGAACGCGATCGCCGCTCCGACGAGGAGAAGCGGGGCTCGCGCGATCCAGGGTGACGACGTTCCCTCTGACGACTCGGACACGTCCTCTGCCCGAGGTCGGATCCGATGCCGGTCGGTCGGCCTCGACTCGACGGCCCGATGTAGCGCTTGGGTTCCTTGTTTCGTCATGCGACGCCAGAGTTGAGAGCCGGCTCCCCCGGCGACGAGGGGATCGTATCCAGCCAGATGGAAGTCAGGAGCAGGGGTCAGCCATGCCCAAGGGCGCCATGCCACGAAGAGACAGAAGCCGAGGATGATCACGCTGAGGACACGCTGTTGTGGGGTGAAAACCGAGTAGCCGCCGTAGAGCAAGCCGAACAGCGGATCGACCCTCAGCGTGGGAGATCCCACTTGGTTCGCGTAATAGGCATACGGGAAGTAGAGATTGAGGAAGAGCAGGAACGAGCCGACGGCGAAGAGCCATCGGAATCCTCGCCGAACGACGAACGGCGCGAGGCATACGAGGGCCACGAAGAGATAGCGTTCATGCACACGCGTGAGAAAGGCGAACCCCAAGGCGCCGGTGGCCGCGCCGAGCAGGAGGAACGCGTCATGCTGCGGAACCCCCTCAACCAAGCGTCTCCATGCTTGGACGATGACGACCGCGACACCGGCGAAGAACAAGATCAGGCCGACGTCGACAGCCGGTATGCCCGCGACCCGATAGGCGTCAGCACCCGAATCGTGCACCCACGACTGCAGGACACCCCAAAGATTGAACGCATTGAGGCTGGTCAGCGGATTCAGCGATCCGTGGCGAACGTATCTCCCGAGCGTTTCCGACGGGCTCTGGCCGAACGGCAGGCCGGTCGCTAACCAGGCCCCAACGGAGACCAGCCCGAGGATCGCGATGCGAAGCAGTCCAGAGAACACATCTTCCGGCCAGGCGCGGCCTCTCAGATACCTCCAGTAGAGAGCGAACCCGACGGCCGGGAACGCGAAGACCGACTGCGGTTTGAGCGCTACAGCGAGTCCGTACAAGGCCATCGCGCCCGCATCGCGAGCCAAGGTCCGGCGGCCGGTGAGCAGGACCAGGAACGATGCCAACAGGAAGAAGGCGGCGACCGTGTCCGTCTCTCCCCAAACCGCGGAGCAGAAGAAGAAGGCAGGGTTGAACAGGATCGCTGCGGCGGCGATCGCGCGGATCTCACCAGCACGTCTCTGGTTACCTTCGATACGAACGGCGAACTCGCCGGCGATCCACGCGATCCCGAGGTCCGCCAAGATCGACGGCATCTTGAGGAGCCACGTTGGAGGAACGCCTCCACCAAGCAGGGAGTTGATCTTCGATAATCCGAGAAGCACGAGCGGGTAGCCGGGCGGGTCGGCCGGAAAGCCCGAGTCGTAGAAGTGCGATGGGCCGAGCACGGTCAGACGGACGGTCCAGGTGCGGAAGTAGTCGAGGTCGAACTGAAGTCCGGTGCTCGGGGCGACGATCAGCCTGAGTACCAGCCCGAGAACGAACAGACAGAGCAATCCCGAGGGCGTCGCGAGGAAGCGACCCGCGCGCCCGGCTACGTGCCGAAGGCGAGCCAAGGCCAGCACGCCGTCAGGATACGCGAGCGTTATCCATCTTCCGAGGAGTGCCGGACAACCTACACTTGAGACATGGACCTCAACGACTTCCAAAGCGCGATGCGCGCGACGTATCTCGCACGTGACGAACAGCGCGGCGCCGACGCGACGTTCCGCTGGCTCACCGAGGAGGTCGGCGAGCTCGCCCGCGCGATTCGCACGAACGAGCGAACGAACCTCGAGCTCGAGTTCTCGGACGTGCTCGCATGGTTGACGTCGCTGGCGAACCTCTTCGGAGTCGATCTGGCCGACGCGGCAAGCCGCTACGAGGACGGCTGTCCCAAGTGCGGCGGTACACCGTGCGTCTGCCCTCCATGAAGGCATGAAAGCCGACGTTCGCACTCCGGCCGAGGCAGACCGCGAACAGATCGCCCGTGTGCTCTCGACCTCCCTCCACTTCCCGCTCGAGAGCGCGCTCACACGTTCGAAGACCTTCCAGCTCGACGACATGCGGTGCGCCTACGTCGACGACCGGGTCGTTGCCACGGCAGCCGAGTTCCCCTTCACGCAATGGTTCGGGGGAAACAGCCTCGCCTGCTCAGGGGTGTGGGGCGTCGCCACCGAGCCCGAGCGGCGCGGTGCCGGCCTCGCATCGGCGTGCCTCGGCACGCTGATGGACGACGCGCGACGAAGAGGGACCCCGGTCACCGCGCTCTTCCCGGCCGTGATCGAACCGTACCGGCGGCTCGGCTACGAGCTGGCCGGGACGTACGACGAGTTCCGGGTCGCCCTCGACGCGTTGCCCGCCGTCGACACGCACGACCTTCCGACCGTCGAGCTCGCAGATGTGGAACACGACCAGGACGCGATCATGGCGTGCTACGCGCGTTGGCTCGCTCGTCGCAACGGCACGATCGAACCGGATGCCGCGTTCTGGCGAACGCGTTTGCTCGAACGCCCGTGGGACGAGTGGCATCGGGCCGTCGTCACACGCGACGACGGCACGATCACCGGCTTCGCGATCTTCACGCGCGCGCCAGACTCCTCAGGCCATCTCTCGTTCGGCTTCGGCCTCAAGTGCTCGATGTTCGTCGCCGAGGACGACCGGGCACTCCGGGCGTTGATCGCTTACGCATCCGGGTATCGCGGTCTGGGGCGGTGGCTGGGTGGGTCCGGGCCGCCCAACGACCCGATGACGCTGCTCGTCGGCGTGCAGGCGGTCACGCCGCACGACCGATACCGGTGGATGCTGCGGATCCTCGACGTGCGCGGCGCGCTGGAAGGTCGCGGGTATCCACCTATCGACGCGGAGGCGACGTTCGCGATCGATGATCCTCGGTACGCGGAGAACAGCGGCGTGTGGCACGTGCGAGTCTCGGCCGGCGAGCCGAAGGTGGAACGCGGTTCGTCGCACGACCGGCGCCCGATCCCGATCCCCGCGTTCTCCTCGATGTTCTCCGGATACCTGCGACCGGCGGACGCCGTTCGCCTCGGATACCTCGACGGCGACGATCCCGCCGTCGGAGCGCTGGACGCGATGCTCTCCGGTCCCGATCCGTGGTGCCCGTTCTTCTTCTGAGCTAGGCGCGTAGCGGCTCGACGTTCCTCTCGCACCGGATATGCAGCGAGTCCAAACCCTCGGCCTACGTCGGACCGACCAAGGTCATCCAATTGATCGGACGATTTCGCATGTCCGTGGTGCTCGACCCACGATCACTTCCATGACAGCTGATGAGAGCGCTCGGTGGGTTCCTACGAATCACCAACAGTGCCCGTAGCATGAGCCGTCAGGTCTGAACGAACGAGCAGGATATCGGCCATGAAGGAACGCGTAGTCAAGATGAGCGCCATCAAGCCGGACCGCCAAGCGATCAAGGCGGATGGCTCTGGCGCACCGGCGTGACGGAGCGGCCTTGCGGCGTCCAACTCCTGCCCGGCTGATCCGCACTGCACTGCGCCTCGGGATTGGCGTCGGCGTTGTGGCGTTCCTGCTAGCCCGTGCCGACGTCTCGGAGATGGCCGAAGCGGTGCGCGGCGCTGACATCGGGGATGTCCTCATTGGGACGACGCTGTTCTTCGCGAGCCTGCTGTTGAGCTCGCTCCGTTGGGAGGCGTTCCTGAGCTCGCTCGACATCGTCCTTCCGCCCCGCACGCTGGTTCGGCTGTACCTGGTGGGCACGTTCTTCAACGCATTCCTGCCTACTGGGGTCGGCGGGGACGCCTACAAGGCGTACATCGTCGGCGGAACCACCGCGATCGAGTCCCCTTTGGCGGCCGCCGCGCTGGACCGGCTCGCGGGGGTCGTTGGCCTCGCCGCGCTGACCGTGCTCGGGCTGATCACGCTGGTCGTCGCGTCGGACGTCACGGTGGTCACATGGGTCTCGGTGGGGGCCTCGGCGGCCCTCGTCGCCGGTGTCGGTTATGCCGTGATCCGGCGACCGGCCAACCCGCGCGCAGACACTCCTTCAGGATCGGGTCTGCGGGGCAGGATCGGCACGTTCGTCGCGGCGCTGGCTGTGGGGATGAGGCACCCGCGTGGCCTTCGCGTCGGTTCTCTGTTCGGCCTTCTCACCGCTGCTCTGCTCGTCGGCGCGCATGTCTTCCTCCTCTCGGCGGTGCACGCCAGTGTGCCCATCGGTGCGATGGCGGGGATCGTGCTGCTGGCGTCGCTCACGACCGCGATTCCGTTTTCGATCAACGGTCTCGGCTTTCGGGAGACCACCTACGTGTGGGCGTTGAGTGCGTACGGCGTGCAGAACGACACCGCGCTGTTGTTCGCCCTCGTCGTGCTTGCGGTTACGCTCCTGTCGAGCGCCGTCGGTGGGATCGTGTATGCGGCGGGTGGATCGTCATTATCGGGGAGTCTCGAGGATGTCGAGGACGGTGGCCACGATCAGGAGATTGATGCCGACGAGCAGGGGACCGACGGACATCAGGACCGTCGCGGTCGACGCCACCGGATCGCCCACCGTCTCGTAGACCACCCAGGCACCGAAGCCGACCGCCCACGCCACGAGGGCAAGTCCGGCAAACAAGAAGATGGCGACCGGTGAGAAGGACCACAGCACGTACTTCCACACGATCCGACGCCAGAAGCCGCGGAACAGAGACCACAGGAGCTTACCGGCGTCGCGGAAGAGCTTGATGCCGGAGCGCTCGTCGCCATAGACGGCGGGGATCGGCACGTCCATAGCTCGTGCGCGGATCGTGTTGAGGTAGACCAGGATGTCGCATTCGAACGCGTAGTCGGTTCGGATCCGCTCGAGCGGGAGCCGAGCTAGTGTGTCGGTGCGTGTTGCAGTGTAGCCGTTGAGGGGATCGAAGAGGTTCCAGTAGCCCGTGGAAGCCTTCGCGAGGAACCCAACGACGACGTTGCCGACGATTCGATGCCGGGGCATCCCTGCGAATGAGTCGAAGCCGAAGAACCGATCCGCCTTCGTGAACGCGTAGCCCTCGTCCGCGATCGGATCAAGCAGATCCGGGAGATAGGCCGGATCCATCTGCGCGTCACCCGCCATCACGACTGCAACGTCGGCCTCGAGCTCGATCGCTCGCCGGTGCCCCGAGACGATCGCGCCACCGACTCCCATGTTCCGTTCGTGTCGGACGAGCTCCAGTCGCGGATCGGCGGTCGCGAGAGCTTGCTCGGCCGTTGCGTCCGTGCTCGCGTCGTCGACCACGATGACGCGATCGACCAAGGGTGGCATCGATCCGACCGTCTTGACGATCAGTTCCTCCTCGTTGTGGGCCGGGACGACGGCCGCGATCGAGAGGCCCTTGTACATCAGTCCCTCGCTCCCGCAGCAAGGATGCGTTCGCACAGGTCGAGGGCTGCAACGCCCGCCCGCCCGTCCACCAGCGGCGCCCGACCGTCGTTCAGGGCGGTCACGAAGTCGGTGAGCTCGAGCCACAGCGGCTCCCCCCGATGCTCGAGATACGGGATCTCTCGGACCGACGCTTCCTTCAAACGACGCACGCCGGTGCTCGGATATTCGGCCGTTGCCTGGCGCACGATCGTGATCTGCTGGCGCATCAGGTCGACGTTGACCACACAGTCGTGCTCGATCACATCGATCCGGCGCACCTTGTCCTGACCGACGCGGGTCGCGACCAACTGCGCGACGAGACCGGATTCGAAGACCACGGTCGCGGCGGCCAGATCCTCCGTCGACGACCGCGAAGCTGCGAGGTCGGCCGTGACGCGCGCCGGGACCGAACCCGCGAGCCACAGCACGATGTCGAGATCGTGGATCATCATGTCGCGCACCACGCCTTCGTGCACGCGATCAGTGAAGGGGCTGATGCGCCGCGCCTGGATGAAGAGAGGCTCGCTCACGAATCGCGGCAGGTCGAGGCAAGCTGGGTTGAAGCGCTCCACGTGACCCACTGCAAGGACCGTGCCCGCCTTCTCGGCCGCGGAAACGACGTCCTCTGCCGCGTCGACCGACGTGGCCAGTGGTTTCTCCACGAGAGTGTCCAGTCCAGCTTCGATCGCCTCGAGCGCCAGTTCGCGATGAGTCTCGGTCGGCGTTGCCACGATCGCGGCTCGGACATCCCCGGACACGTCTGTGACGCTCGTCGCCCACGCACAGCCGAACTCATCGGCGGCTCGACGGGCACGTTCCTCGTCCCGATCGATGATGGCTACGAGCTCGGCCGACGGCAATTCGGCCAGCACGCGAGCGTGATTGCCCCCCATGAACCCGGCGCCGACAACCGCCAGTGGGATGCTCATGCTCGTTCGGCGCGCGCTTGCGACACGGCCCGCCCGAGCGAGCGTGCCACACGTTCGACCGCGTCCGCACCGACCCCCGGATGCACAGGCAACGACACCACGCTGCGGGCGGCTGCCCGGGCACGATCCAGCGGCATCGTTGCGTCCACAAGGGGATGGTCGCGGTACGGCTCCGCGTCGGCAAGGACCATCGGGTAATACGCGCGCGCCTGGATGCCCTCGCCAGCCAGTGCGGCGAGCACGAGCTCGCGGTCGATGTCCTGATCGAGCTGGACGGTGAAAACGTGCCAGGCGGGTTCGACACCCTCGGGCGGCACGGGCAGACAGATCCCGTCGATGCCGGCCAGGGCATCGAGATATCGGCCCGCGGTCCGGCGCCGCGCGGCGATCCATTCCGGAAGGCGTCGCAGTTGGACACGTCCTATGGCGGCCGCGATGTCCGTCATGCGGGCGTTCGCACCGATCGTCGAGTAGTCATAGGCGCCGCGCATCCCCTGGTTACGGAGGATCCGCACTCGCGAGGCCAGATCGATATCGTCGGTCGTAACCGCCCCGCCCTCGCCGGTCGTCATGTTCTTGGAGGCGTAGAACGAGAAGCATGCCGCGACACCGAGCCCGCCGACCTTCCTACCATCCACGGTCGCGAGGTGCGCTTGCGCGGCGTCCTCGAGCACGGGCACACGTAAGGCCGTAAGGGCGGAGACGTTCGCGGGAAGGCCGTAGAGGTGGACCGGCACCAGCAGGGCGGTCCTTTCAGTCACGGCCGCGGCCGCCGCCTCCGGATCGAGGTTGTAGTCATCGCCGACGTCGGCGAAACGAACGCGAACGCGAGCGCGGAGCGCCGCATTGACGGTCGCGGCGAACGTGAACGGGGTAGTGACGATCTCGTCGCCCTTCCCTAAGCCCAGGGCAAGGATCGACAGCTCGAGCGCAGCTGAACCAGACGACACCGCTACGGCGTCGCGCGTTCCGGCGAGTCCGCGGGCCAGCTCCCCTTCGAACGCCTCCACCTCAGGACCTTGGACCAGCTGACCGCTCGCCAGAACGCGGTCAACCGCGGCTCGCTCCTCGTCGCCCAGCATTGGCTGAGCGATCCGGAGGTCGGGTCGAACCATCACGGCTCCAGCGTCGTGCCGCAGGCGGGGCAGATCGCTCGGGGGCCGCCCGGGACGCCATGGCCGCAGCGGCACACCCATCCGATCGGCTCCGCGGGATTGCCCACGACCAACCGATGCGGCTCGACGTCCCGCACAACTACGCTTCCCGCTCCCACGGACGACCATTCGCCGATCGTGACGCCGCAGACCACGGTGGCGTTCGCGCCCAGCGAGGCGCCGCGCCGCACCATGGTCGGTACGAGCTCCCAATCGCCGGCGGCGCGCGGATGCCGGTCGTTCGTGAACGTGACCGACGGCCCCACGAAGACCTCATCCTCGAGTTCGACGCCGCGGTAGATCGAGACGAAGTTCTGGATCTTGCATCCTGCGCCGATCAACACGCCAGAGTCCACGTACGAGGACTTGCCGATCGAGGTGCCCGCACCGATTCGCGCCCCCGCGCGTACGTGCGCGAAGTGCCAGATGGCTACACCTTTCCCGAGCGTCGCCCCCTCCTCGATCACAGCGGTCGGATGGAGGGCTGAACGCCGGGTCTCTGGCGCATCGTTCACATGAGCATGGTTGCAGATGTCGAACAGCGGCGCGCTCGCGGCTAGTCTTTGCGTCTGTGAGCTTGCGGAGGAGTGGCTAAGGACGACCGAAGAGAAGCTCTCGGCGTGACGCGAAATGAGTGACCTCAGCGCCACCATCGCACCGAAGCATCGGGCCCCCGGCCGCATTACGCACATGGGGTGGAAGGAGACCCCAACCGTGGTCCTTTCGTTCGTTGCCGTCCTTGTGGCGTCGGCGGCCTTGATCGACCTGGGGATCCGGTCCGCGGTCCTTCTGAACCTCGGTTGGGACGCGTTCATGTACCACATCCCGTTCGCGGCCCTCCGCGGCGGGCTTCATGTGACCTACGACATGAACGACACGGTGAGGCCGTTGTTCGAGGGGTTTCCGCCTCTTCCGGAGGCGGTGCAAGGTCTTCTGTGGCGCCTGACTGGCTCCGTCAACGCGACCGGGGTCGTGAACTTCCTCGCGTTCGCTGTGTTCCTGATCTATTGCCACAGCGTGTTGCACGCGCCGTTCTGGCTCGTTGCGTTGATCGCGTTGACGGCCCCGATGGTCCTCATCCACACCACGGTCAGTTACGTCGACCTCTTCTCCAATGCCTGGCTCGCCATCGGTGCGGCTTCGTGCATCTACCTCTATCTGTTCCCGGCCGGCTCTAAGCGCGCTGTCCTCATCGGGGCGGCTGCGGGCCTTGCCGCAGCCGCGTGGTCGAAATACCAACTTGTTCCGATCGCCGCGCTCATCTTCGTGCTGTTGGCCGTAGTCAGCCTGAGGCCGGTGATCGCGACCAGGTTCGGGCGTCGCCAGGTCGTCGTGGTCCTGCTCTCTTTCGCCGCCCTAGCCTCCGTCCCCTACGCAAAGAATCTCGCGCTCTATGGCAACCCGTTCTGGCCAGTGAAGGTGCCGATCGTCGGCGGGTTGTTCCCTTACCGGATCGACGCCGTTACCCAGGGCGCCGCCGCGGAGCGGCCGGCAGGTTTGGTGGGCGCTCCGCAGGCAGAAGTCTTCGCCTACTCGCTGTTCGAGATCGATCAACCGACCCATTACCCCTACTCCGACAGATGGATCATCGATCAAGGGAATGCCGGCGAGGGGTTCCGGATGGGGGGATTCTGGGGAACCGGGACGGTGATCTACCTCGTAACGATGGTTGCGATGCTGATCTTCTGCGCCCGCGGGGCAGGAATCGTCGTGAGCATTGCGGCAGCCGGCGTCCTGGTCTTCACGGCATTCCTGCCGCAGTCGAATGAACTCCGCTACTTCATGTACCTGCCGCTGACCTGGGCGGCGACGATCGCCATGCTTTACCCGCACGTCCGGAAGAAGGCTCCATGGGTCGGGTTCGGATTCCTTCTCCTCGTCCTGGGACTCTTCGGATACATGGTGTCCCAGACCTGGACGGACTATCAGATCGAGAGGGTCGACTATCAGGATGCAGCAGACGCTTGGGGGGCCTCCAAGTGGTGGCCCCTGTTCACGCCGGGACAAACCTACTGTGTCGTGGGCATGATCCCGATCGGCGTCCTCATGACCGGACCCACGATGTCCGAATACACGATCGTGGACCGCAGTAGCGTCTCGCTCTGCCCTCCTGCGACGATCCTCGTCACGAACGACGGCATCCAGGGTCCTCTTCCGGCGTAGCCGTAGGGACATTCCCTCAAGATGTCGAACCGACCGTGAGTAAGGCAACGATCAGCTCCCCGAAATGGCGCGCGTAGTGGCCGCGTGGCCCGAGGGACGCGATCCCCTTCAAGTGACGCGAGGGCTGGCACAGCTACGGCGAATGGTCGTCAAGCCGCTCGCCGACGACGTCGGACGTGCCCGGATGCCGATCCCCGCTACAGCTGAACTTCCCCAGCAGCGGATGAGCTTTCACGCGTCTCGCGATAGCCTCGCTCTGACCATCATGAGCGACTTCCAGGACATGTTCATCGCGGCGCGTGAGGGCGAAGGATGGGCCCTCACCCAGCTCTACCGCGCCGTCTACCCGCGGTTCGTCCGGTACGCGAGCGCGGTCGCGCCGGGCGACGCGCACGACATGGCAGCCGATGCATGGTTGGACATCGCGCGGAGCCTGGATCGCTTCCGAGGGGATGAGTCTGCGTTCCGTGCCTGGGCATTCACGATCGCGCGCCGCAGGCTCCTGGACCTGCAACGCAGCCGTGCACGCCGCCGCACGGATCCGGTCGACCCCGGGGAACTGGTCGGCGCGGGAGGCCAGGGCGACGCGGAGGAGGACGCGCTCGCGGCTCTCGGGACCGGTTGGGCTACTCGGATCATCGCCTCGTCGCTGTCGCGCGATCAGGCCGAGGTCGTTCTCCTGCGCGTGATCGGCGACCTGGGCGTGGACGAGGTCGCCGCCATCATGGGCAAGCGGCCCGGAACCATCCGCGTCCTCCAGCACCGGGCGATCCGGCGGCTGGCACAGGTCGTCCGCCGGGAGGATGTAACGCGATGACTCGCTGGGACGATCTTCCTGATGCGATGCGCGGCGAGAAGATCGACGAACGAACGTTGGATCGGTTGCTTCGCGGATATACAGCACCTGACGATGCCCCCCCGGGCTACTCCGACGTCGCGTCGGTCCTCCTCGCCGCCGCATCGCCCCCCGTCGGGCAGGAGCTGAGCATGGAAGCGCAGCACATCGCAGCTGCACGCAACGCGATCGGTCAGCGAACGAGCGGACGCCCCATCTGGCGCCATCGGACGCTCGCAGGACTCATGGTGGTCGGTAGCTTGCTGGTGATCCCGGGGCTGGCGGCCGCCAACTCGCTTCCCGATCCGGCCCAGCACGCGGTCTCTCGGGTCTTCGACAAGGTGGGCATCTCCGTGCCGGATAGCCATGCCACATCCGTCGACCACCCCGCCAGCACGGGCGCCGAGATCTCGAACATCGCGACGACGACCGACGCCACGGGTGTGGCGAAGGGCGCGCTGATCTCGTCGACCGCGAGCGGCGGCATGAGCCAGGCGGGACAGCACGGCGGCGCGACGAACCCACATGGCTCGGCGCGGGTACCGACAACCAACACCGGCGGCACCGGTACGGCGGATACCGCGAGCGGTGGATCGGCCGATCATGGAACGGCGACCGCCGACCAGGCGAGCGGCGGCCGGAGCGCCGCCGGCTCGAGCAACGCGCAGTCCGGCCCCCCGGCTGCGGCGCCGACCCCGTAAGACGGCTTCCGTCTAACGACGCAGCCGCTCGGCGACCGCCTCCAACGCGGCAGGGTCACCGGGCGTCATGTCCCACGGCTTCCTGAGCCCATCGTCGGTCCACCGAGGGACCAAGTGGAGGTGGAAGTGGAAGACGTGCTGCCAACCGGATTTCCGGTTCGCTTGGAAGATCGTCATCCCGTCCAGCTCGAGCCGCTCGCTCAGCAGCGTCGCGACCTCTTGCGACAACGTCCAGACCGCCCGGCCATCCTCGGGGTCGAGGTCCCAGATGTCGTCGGCGTGGGCCTTGGGGATCACCAGCGTGTGACCGTCGGCCGCGGGGTTGATGTCTAGGAACGCGACCGCTCGGTCGGACTCCGCCACCTTGTACGAAGGAGCCTCCTCGGCCGCGATCGAACAGAAGACGCAGTTGATCATGCGCCTACTTATACAGGTGCTCGGCGATCTGGACGGCGTCGAGGGCCGCGCCCGCACGGAGGTTGTCCGCGCAGCTGAACAGGACGAGGGCATCGGGTCGCCCGGGCACCTGCCGGATCCTGCCCGCGAGCGCGCCATCGCGGCCGGCCGCGTCGATCGAGGTGGGGAAGACGTCGTCGGCCGGGTCGTCCCAGACCTCGACGCCGGGCGCTGCCCGGAGCACGGCCCGCGCTTCGTCAGCCGTGATGGGCCGCGCGAACTCCGCGAGGATCGAGACGGCATGCCCGACGAGCACCGGGACGCGGACGGAGGTCGCGACCACCGGCAGGTCCGGAGCCGACAGGATCTTCCGGGGCTCGGCCATCATCTTCGCCTCCTCGCCGGTGAATCCGTCGATCTGGAAGGCTCCGATCCTGGGGATGACGTTATAAGCGATCGTCCGGCCCATCACAGGCCCCGACGGCAGCGTCGACACGTCTGGGTGCGCCAGCGCTTCCTCGTCGCCGCGGAGCTTCTCGACCTGCTCGAGCAGTTCCGCGATCGCCTTGTGCCCGGCGCCGCTCACGGCCTGGTACGACGACAGCACGAGGGACGTGCAGCTCGCGGTCCGGTGCAGGGGCGCGACGGTGAGCATCGCGGTGATCGTGGTGCAGTTCGGAACGGAGATGATCCCCGGCTTCGGCCACCCGTCGAGCGCCTCGGGGTTGACCGCCGGGATCACGAGCGGTACGTCGGGCTCCATCCGGAACGCGCTCGAGTTGTCGATGCAGAGCGTGCCGTTCGCCGCGATATCCGGCAGGAACCGCCGAGCGATGTCCGCCCCGGCCGAGATGAACGCGACGTCCACCCCCCGGCACGCCTCGACGGTGAGCTCGCGGATCCGGTGCTCGCTGCCCGCGAAGGTCACCGGGAGCCCCTCGCTCCGGGCGGAGGCGAGGGGAACGAACGCATCGACGGGGAACGCTCGGTCCTCCAGGATCCGGGCCATCTCCCGGCCCACCGCGCCGGTGGCGCCGATCACCGCCACCTTCACGATCCGTCTCCTCTCGCCAGCCCGAACCGCTCGTGCACCGCGCGGAGGGCTCGTTCGGCCAGGTCCTTCCGGATCACGCACGAGATCCGGATCGGCGAGGTCGAGATCATCTCGATGTTGATCCCCTCGCCCGCGAGGACGTCGAACATGTCGGCGGCGACGCCCGGGTGGGACTTCATCCCCGCGCCCACCAGGGACAGCTTCGCGATCCCGGGGTCGACGCTGAACCCGTCCGCGCCGATGTCGCGTGCAAGCG
>JALYLP010000229.1 GCA_030774195.1 Actinomycetota bacterium
ACATGGCCACCGCGTATGCGCGCATCCCGGCGGCCATGAACATGAACCCGAGTTGGCTGATCGTGGAATAGGCGAGCACACGCTTGATGTCCTGCTGCGCGACGGCGCACGTCGCCGCGAACACCGCTGTGACGACCCCCACGATGAGCACGACCGTCAGCGCGACACCCGACAGCTCGAAGAGGACGTGTGATCGGACGACGAGGTAGACCCCGGCGGTGACCATCGTCGCGGCGTGGATCAGCGCCGAGACCGGCGTGGGGCCGGCCATCGCGTCGGGCAACCACACGTGGAGCGGGACCTGCGCGCTCTTGCCGATCGCGCCGGCGAACAGCAGCAACGCGATCGCCGTCGCGGCGTCCTTCGTCAGTACCGAGCCGGCCGTTCCGAAGACGGCCTCGAAATCGAGCGTGCCGAACCGGAAGACGATCAGCGCCAGTCCGATCAGCATCAGCGTGTCGCCGATCCTCGTCGTGATGAAGGCCTTCTTCGCCGCCTCCGCGTTCGCAGGCACGTCCGACCAGAACCCGATCAACAGGTACGAGCACAGCCCCACGCCCTCCCACCCCAGGTACAGCACGAGGTAGTTGGCGCCGAGGACGAGCATCAGCATGAAGAACACGAACAGGTTCATGTAGGAGAAGAAGCGCCCGTAACGCGGATCCCCGTCCATGTACCCGATCGCGTACACATGGATCAGGGCACCGATCCCCGTGATGACGAGGATCATCGTCGCGCTCACGCTGTCCAGTCGCAGATCCATCCCCACGACGAACCTCCCGACCGAGATCCAGTCGAAGAGATGCTGGAGGAACAGCCGATCCTCCGCGGGCTTGGCGACGAGCTGGGACACGAGCGCCAGCGACACGACGAACGAGGCGATGACCGACGCCGACGCGAGCCAGCCGGCCCAACGACCCAGTCGCTTGCCCCAGAAGAGGTTGACCACCGCGGTCGCGAGCGGGAGCGCCGGGATCAACCAGAGGGCCGCGTTCGGCTGGCTCACCATCGCAGTTCTCGCACGTCGTCGATGTCGACGCTGCGCCGGCGTCGATAGATCGCAACGATGATCGCCAGCCCGACGACGACCTCCGCCGCGGCGACCACCATCGAGAAGAAGGCCAGCACCTGCCCGGTCAGGTCGTCGTGCAACCGCGAGAAGGCGACGAGTGCAAGGTTCACCGCGTTCAGCTGGAGTTCCACCGACATGAAGATCAGGAGGGCGTTCTTGCGCGTGAGCACCCCCACGGTGCCGAGCATGAACAAGATCCCTGAGAGCATCAGGTAGTACGCGACGGGGGTCCTCACGGTGCCGTCCCCGCACCGTAGACCGGCATCTCGCGGGCATCCGCCGCTCCTGCGGCGGCATCGATCTCCGCCTGGGTCACGGTGCGGGCCTTCCGATGCGCGAGCACCATCGCCGCGACCGCGGCAACGAGGAGCAGTACCGACGTGACTTCGAACGGGAAGAAGTACTGGGTGAACAGGACCTTGGCGACCGCCTGCGTGTTGCCGCCTTCGTTGGCCGTGAACACGGCGGGGGCTTTCGTCGAGAAGCCGACCCCGGCGCGGATCGCCAGGAACAGCTCCAGGACGAACGCGGCGCCGAGGACGAACGCCAGCGGGCGTTGCACGACCAACCGTTCGCGGACGGGAACGCCGCTGTCGACGCCCAGCAGCATGATCTCGAAGAGGAAGAGCACCATGATCGCGCCCGCGTACACGACGATCTGAACCGCGAACAGGAACGGGGCATCGAGCAGGAGGAAGAACACGGCGAGACAGAAGAAGTTGACGATCAGGAACAGCGCCGCGTGAACGGCGTTGCGGACCAGCAACATCCCGATCGCGCTCGCGACGGAGATCGGCGCGAACACCCAGAAGACGACGTTGTCGAGCGGCATCAGCGCCCCTCCCGGTCGACGGGGTCGGTCCCGAGCGGGGGTGGCGGCTCCAGCAGCTGCTCCTTCGTCCAGATCGCTTCCTCACGGGACGTGAAGGCCATCTCGTAGTAGCTCGTGAGCGTCAGCGCCCGCGTGGGGCAGGCCTCGACGCAGAGGCCACACATGATGCAGCGCAAGTAGTTGATCTGGTAATCCTTCGCGTACCGCTCTCCCGGACTCACCGGCTCGTCGGGATCGTTGTCCTCCCCTTCGACCCAGATCGCGTCCGCGGGGCACGCGTACGCGCAGAGCTCGCACCCGATGCACTTCTCGAGCCCGTTCTCATGCCGGTTCAACCGATGCCGGCCGGTGTGCGCGCGCTCCGGCGGCGGCGCGATCTCCTTCGGGTACTGCTCGGTGTTGTCGGGACGGAACGTCTGCTTGAAGACGGTGCCCATCCCCTTGACGATGGCCCACCAGCCGGCGGTCCGCCGGTCTTCGGGGCTCGGAGGCGTCCCGCTCATGTCGCCAGCTCCTCCCCCGGCGCTTGCGCGGACACCGGGCGCGGAGCCTCCAGCACCTGCTTCAGCAGACTCATCACGAGCCAGACCGCCACGATGAGCCCGATCGCCATGAACGCTCCCCGCCGATGCCCGTAGCGATCCGGGAGGACCACGATCGCTCCGGTCGCGAGGACCCAGAACAGCCCGAAGGGGATCAGGTATTTCCAGCCGAAGTTCATGAGCCGGTCGTAGCGCATCCGCGGCAGGGTCCCGCGGACCAGGATGTAGACGTAGATAACGGCGGTGACCTTGAGCACGAACCACAGGACCGGGCCGAGCCATGCCGCCGCGCCGTGGAACGGCCACCATCCGCGCCATCCACCGAGGAAGAGCGTCACCGCGATCGCCGAAACGGTCACGGTGTTGACGTACTCGCCGAGGTAGAACAGGGCGAACCTGATCCCCGAGTACTCCGTGTGGAACCCCGCGACGAGCTCCGACTCTGCCTCGGCGAGGTCGAACGGAGGCCGATTGACCTCGGCGAGCGCGCAGATCAGATACACGACGAAGGCCGGGAACTGCGGAACCACGTTCCAGACCTTGTCCTGCTGGGCCACGATCTCCGACATCTTCAGGTGGCCGCTGAACATGATCACGGCGACCAGCGCGAGCGACATCGCGACCTCGTAGCTGACCATCTGGGCGGTCGAGCGCACCGCGCCGAGCAGCGGGTAGTTCGAACCGCTCGACCACCCTGCGAGGACGACCGCGTAGACGCCGATCGACGTCATGGCGAGCACCCACAGCACGCCGATGTTGAGATCGGCAAGCTGGAGCGGCACCGTGCGACCGAAGATCGTGATCGGCGCGCCGAACGGGATCACGGAGAAGGCCAGGAACGCGGGGATCGTCGCGAGGATCGGCGCCAGCAGGTAGACGGGACGGTCGGCGTTGGTCGGCGTGATCGACTCCTTGAAGAAGAGCTTGAGACCGTCCGCGAACGTGACCAGGACGCCATGCGGACC
>JALYLP010000230.1 GCA_030774195.1 Actinomycetota bacterium
AGAACCCGAGTTCCAGGTCCTCTTGTACGAGTTCAAGGCCGGTCTCGAGGCCTACCTCGCCGAACGACCGGGCGACGGGCCGAAGACGCTCGCGGAGATCATCGCGTTCAACGTGGCCCACGCCGACACCGAGCTCGCGCTCTTCGGCCAAGAGCTGCTCGAGAAGTCGAGCGAGAAGGGGCCGTTGATCGAGCCCGCGTACGTGGAAGCGCTCGCCACGTGCGGGCGACTGGCGCGCGAGGAAGGGATCGACGCCGCGATCCGCGATGACCGGCTCGACGCGATCGTCGCGCCGACCGGGGCGCCGGCTTGGCTCACCGATCACGTGAACGGCGATGCCTACGTGGGCGGGAACTCGGGACCGGCGGCGATCGCCGGCTACCCGAGCGTCACGGTCCCGATGGGCCTCATCGCCGGGTTGCCCGTCGGGATCTCGTTCATCGGACCCGCGTGGAGCGATGCGTCGCTGATCGGGTACGCGTTCGCGTTCGAGCGTGCGACGAGCCACCGACGCGTGCCGCGGCTGCTCCCCACGGCGGCCGAAGCCTGAAGCTCAGTCGTCGTCGGGGACGCCGCGGAGGCTCTTCGTTCGGCCACGTCGTTTCTTGTCCGCCAACCGGCGCTCGACGGATCCGCGCGTGGCTCGCGTGGGACGCCGTCGAGGCGGCGGTGGCGCGAGGGCCTCGGCGAGGATCCCGGCGAGCCGCTCGAGGGCGATCTCCCGGTTGCGGAGCTGCGATCGCTCCTCCGACGAGGTGACCGTGAGCACACCGCCGACGAGCCGACGTGCGAGCCGCTCCAACACGCGAGCTCGCTGCACCGGACCGAGCGCGGTCGTCTTTTGGACGTCGAAGCTGAGCTCCACGCGCGAGTCGGCGGTGTTGACCGACTGACCACCCGGTCCCGATGAGCGGCTGAACCGCCACTTCAGCTCGCGGGCGGGAACGAGGACCGAGCGAGAGACGCGGAGCGGACCCATCACGTGGGCAGTATGCCCGCCCGACCGACGGGATAATGGATAGGGAGCTTCTTGGACATGCGTTTGAGCCCATTCCCGTAGTCTCCGGCAGCGTTGGAGCGTCTTCGTATGCGGGAGGATGATCGGACTCCGGGTGGAGACGCGAACTGAACACTCGACGGTCGCCGGGAGCATCGGGCGGCTCGAGGACCTGTACCTGAGGCACGCGCCGGCGGCGACTCGGCTCGCGTACTTCCTGACCGGTGACCGTGAGCTCGCGCAGGATCTCGTTCAGGACGCGTTCGTCAAGGTGGCCGGCCGCTTCCAATACCTTCGGGTGCCCGACGCGTTCGACGCGTACCTGCGGCGCACGATCGTCAACCTGTTCACCTCCCACCTGCGGCACATGCGTCTGGAACGGCAGGAGCTACGCCGTCAGCGCTCGGCGCGCGGTCGGGAGCACGAGGACGTGGACCTCACGGAGCGGGACGCGATGTGGACGGCGTTGCAGAGCCTGCCACCCAGGCAACGAGCCGCGGTCGTGCTCCGCTACTACGAGGACCTATCGGAGCGCGAGACAGCGGCCGTCCTCGGGTGCTCCGTCGGGGCTGCGAATCAACTCATCGCGCGGGGTCTCGCCACCCTGCGCGAGCGGATCGAGAGGGTGGAGCGATGAAGGAGTTCGACCGGGAGCTGCGCGAGATGTTCAAGCGCCGGGCGGCAGATGTGCTCGTCCCGCTGCCCCCATCCGCGACCGTGACGCGTCGAACGCGCCGACGCCAGCTCGGCGTGGTGATCGTCGCGATGCTCGTCGTCGCGACCGTTGTGCTCGTTCCCGTACTCGTCCTCCGCATGCGCGTCGGCGGCAGCTCGACCCTCGAACCGACGAACGCGGTTGTGCTGCCGGAGGCGCCTCCCGGCTTCGAGGCAGCCGCCCTCCCATACGCGTCGATCGCCTACCCGAAGGGCTGGTACCTCCTCGATACGTCGCCATTGACGTCGACCGGGCCGCCGCAGCCTGTTGGGCAACTCTCGAGCCCGATCCTGCAGCTCGCGAACTTCGACCCCGATCTCCCGCACGCTCCTCGATGCATGGTTGATCCGGACTCGATCCCCTCCAGCGGTGTGCTCCTGACGATCGGTGTGATGTCGCCGGAGGAGGCGTCCTTGTATCCACCGAGCGGAACCTGGCCGGCGCAACTCGCCCCCTACCCTTCGGGTGTCGACCCCGTCTGTGCCCAGGGACGGGAGCTCGCCTCGTGGACGGGCGCATCGGGCGCGGTGTATTGGGCGCAGGCGGGGTGGGGAGCCGGCGCGTCGCAAGCCGATATCGATGCGATGCATCGGGCCTTCGAGAGCTTGCTCTTGCCACCGAGCGACCAACCGTGGCTAGACGGGATGGCCGCATTCCAGGGCCAGGGCACGCCGCGTGTGGTCCTCGGCACGACGACGTTCGGTAACGACGTTCTGACGTTCGTGGCCTACCTCGAGCTGAACAAGACGCTGTGGGTCGGTGTCGAGTCGAACGGGTCGTGGACATCCGCAACGGCACCGCACACCGGGAGCGATCCGAACCCGCCCATCTCGGCCGGGCTCACCGTCGTCGGACAGCAAGCGGCGCTGCTCGATGGCACGATCTCGCCCGAGGTCGCACGCGTCGAGGTCCGTACCGACGCCGGCGACGTCGTCCCCATGAACGTCCTGCCTCTGCCACCGAGCCTCGGGACCGACGACCGGTACGTGTGGGCGCTCGTCCCGAACGCCGGTGACGGTTCCACCGTCGTCGGGTACGACGCGCACGGGGACCCGATCGGAGATCCGAGTTACCCGGTGAGCCCGAACCAGGAGATTGCGCACGGCACGGAGGCGGGCCAAGTCTGGAAACTCGAGCTCACGCACGACAACACGGGCTGGGGTCTGAGCTTCTCGTACGGTGACGGAAGCGGCGGTGGCGGCGGCACGGACCTTGGGAACGCTATCTTCGGCAGCTCATCGAGCGGCGGACCGTCCTGGAACATCGACACCGGATGGTCGACGGCCCCTCGCGACCTCGAGGGCGACGTGACGAGTCGCGCGGCGAGGGTCGACTACGAGCTCGTCGAGGGCAGAACCATCGGGGCCTCCTTGTACCCACTCCCCGCAGATGCCTTCGGCGGTGGCGCGCAAGCGTATGTCGTGTTCGTGCCGAACGACGTCCTGATCCAGGCGGGCGATCTCATCGCCTACGATGCACAGGGCAACGAGCTCGGCAGGCAGTATCTCGATCTCTCCCCCGTGGCGTTGTTCCCGAAGGTCCTCGAGGCATCTTCGCCGGAGGCCGTCGATGCGATGAAGGCGCTTCAGTTGGCCGGCGCCGTCGCCGCTCGGTACTTCTACGACCACGATTCATGGGAGGGGTTCGATCCCACGTCCGCTGCCCGGATCTCCAACGCCGTCACCTACAACACCTCGTCGACTGCCATGGTCGGCCAGGTGAGCCTGCGCGTCGCCGGGAAGGACTCACTCGTCTTGGCGACGAAGATCTCGAACGGAGAGGTCTACTCGGCCTGCCTGCAGCAGGGCCCCGGCGGCGCGATGGAGGGGCG
>JALYLP010000231.1 GCA_030774195.1 Actinomycetota bacterium
GGTCTCGCGAACGCGGACACCTCCTGATAAAGTGCTGTCCATATAGTGGGATTGTATCCCACATAGTGGACACTCCGCCCGCGCGCCCCGCAGCGCCCGCGCGCCGAAGGCCGACACTAAGAGGCAAATCATGGGACGCACACTCTCCGAGAAGGTCTGGGACCGCCACGTCGTGCATCACGCCGAGGGCGAGCCCGATCTCCTCTACGTCGACCTCCATCTCGTGCACGAGGTCACGTCTCCACAGGCGTTCGACGGCCTCCGGCTCGCCGGCCGCCCCGTCCGCCGGCCGGAGCTCACCGTCGCCACGATGGACCACAACGTGCCCACGCAGCTCCTCGACCAGGGCGTCAAGGATCCGATCTCCGCGAGACAGATCGAGGCCCTGAGAACGAACTGCGAGGAGTTCGGCATCACACTGTATCCGATGGGCTCACCCGGCCAGGGCATCGTCCACGTTATCGGGCCGGAGAAGGGGCTCACGCAACCCGGGCTCGTCATCGTCTGCGGTGACTCGCACACGAGTACGCACGGCGCGTTCGGTGCGCTCGCGTTGGGCATCGGAACGAGCGAGGTGGAGCACGTCCTCGCGACGCAGACGCTCCCGCAGCAGCGCCCGGGCACGATGGCGATCACGGTGGAAGGAGATCTTCCGCACGGCGTCGGGGCCAAAGACGTGATCCTCGGCATCATCGCGCGCATCGGCACCAGCGGCGGCGTGGGCCACGTGCTGGAATACCGCGGCTCGGCGGTCCGTTCGCTCTCGATGGAGGGACGGATGACCGTCTGCAACATGTCGATCGAGGCAGGCGCCCGCGCTGGGATGGTCGCGCCGGATGACACCACGTTCACGTGGCTGGAGGGACGTGACCACGCCCCGAAGGGCGCGAACTGGGAGCGAGCACTGGAGGAATGGAGCTCCCTGCCTACCGACTCCGACGCCACGTTCGAGCGCGAGGTAAGGATCGATGCGAGCGAGCTCACCCCCTACGTCAGCTGGGGCACCAACCCCGGGCAGACCGTCTCCATCGACGACGAGGTCCCCGATCCCGCGACGCTCGAGGACCCGGTCAAGCGCGAGTCAGCTGAGCGAGCCCTCGCCTACATGGCGCTCACACCAGGAACTCCGATGCGCGACATCCGCCCGGACACGGTGTTCATCGGCTCGTGTACGAACGCGCGCCTCTCCGATCTCCAGGAGGCGGCGGATGTGCTCCGCGGTCGTCGAGTCAGGGAGGGTCTCCGCGCGATGGTCGTGCCGGGCTCGATGCTCGTCAAGGCGCAGGCAGAGAGGCTGGGTCTCGACCAGGTGTTCAAATCGGCCGGGTTCGAGTGGCGTGAGGCCGGCTGCTCGATGTGCCTCGGCATGAATCCAGACCAGCTCACGCCCGGCGAGCGGTGCGCCTCCACCTCCAACCGGAACTTCGAGGGCCGGCAGGGCAAGGGAGGACGGACGCATCTGGTCTCACCCGCGGTCGCGGCCGCGACGGCGATCGCAGGCCATTTCTCGACGCCCGCGGACCTCGGCATCGATGCCGCCGCCGAAGGGGGCGCGTGATGGAGAGGGTCGCAAAGATCGTCGGACGCGCGATGCCGCTCGACCGAGCGGACGTGGACACCGATCAGATCATCCCCGCGGAGTACCTCAAGCGCGTGGAGCGCACCGGGTTCGGGGAGTTCCTGTTCGATTCCTGGCGCAAGGACCCGGCGTTCGTGCTCAACCGTCCGGAGTACGGGGGCGCGTCCATCCTGATCGCGGGCCCGAACTTCGGAAGCGGCTCCAGCCGGGAACACGCGGTCTGGGCGCTCGAGGACGCCGGGTTCAAGGCCGTGGTCGCGCCGAGCTTCGCCGACATCTTTCGCAACAACTGCTTCAAGATCGGCCTGCTGCCGGTCGAGCTCCCGGCCGAGTCGGTGCGCGCCCTGATGGACGCAGTGCTTGATGATCCGTCGACCGAGATCACCGTCGACCTCGAGAACCAGGCGGTCACGGCGCCGGCCGTGGAGGAACGGTTCGAGATCGATGGCCACACGAGGTGGCGCCTCCTCGAGGGCCTCGACGACATCGGGTTGACGCTCCGCCACGCCGGCGAGATTGATGCGTACGAGGCGAAGCGGCCGGCCTGGCTCCCGGCCGGCGCGTGAGGGGCCGCGGAACGTGAGCGGCCTGCGCGCCGTCGAACCCGACCGGGACAGCGCTCCGCAACCCGGTCGCGCCACCGCAGCGCGGGCCGTCGACGCCTCCAAGGTGTACGGCGAGGGAGACACGGCCGTCCGCGCGCTGGACGGCATCACCATCGAGTTCGCCTCCGCTCGATTCTCCGCGGTCATGGGCCCCTCCGGCTCAGGGAAGTCGACCCTGATGCAC
>JALYLP010000232.1 GCA_030774195.1 Actinomycetota bacterium
TGGCGAACACAGAAACAAGCGCGATCAGTCGTCTCATGACGCCCCCCGTTCGAACCACCAACAACAAGTGACACACCCCATGGATCGGAAGGGTTCATGTGATTTCGAGCGTCACGATGTGGAGCGAGCCGGTTCGCGCTCATTGACCTCCGACCTTGTCAGCGGATCGCGGCCCTGCCAGTCACGCGGTGCCAGGGGCCGATCGCGTACTGTCCGACGATGGTCTGGACCTGGTCCTTGCATCGTGCTGAGCATGGGTCCGGCACCAGCACGTCGAACGTCAGCGTGTCACCGACGATCTCGTATTGGAGCGAGATGTCGGGATATCCCGGATCGGCGTGGTTGACGAGGGTGTGGTCGCCGACCAACGTGAAACACGTGCACTCGTCGACCACCGTTGAGCCCTGGTAGTTGAGCACGTTCCCGTTCGGCTCGAAGACGTGTGT
The DNA here is from genome assembly GCA_030774195.1 of Actinomycetota bacterium. Classification (GTDB taxonomy): domain Bacteria; phylum Actinomycetota; class UBA4738; order UBA4738; family HRBIN12; genus AC-51. The sequence goes on from JALYLP010000232.1 coordinate 447, forward strand.
CCGATGGATCCTCACCGCTCCGTCGCACAGGTTCGGGCCGTTGACGAGGCGATCCGGCGCCCCCTTCAACATGTGGAAGCCAACCAGCGCTCCGGGCGCGAACTCACCGACGCCCGAGCGCTCGTACGCATGGACGAGGTCGTGGCACCGGTACTCGCTCTGCCAGCTGCCGAGGATCGCCTGCTGCTGGAGATCGCCGAGTGCCGGCGCATCCGTCTGTAGTGGGGCTGCGGAAGGCGACTGCAGTGACGGGCTCGTCGCAGGTTCGTGCCCCTGACCTGCGGGTGAGCCGAGAACGGCAGCGGCGGATGCGGCAACGAGAGCGACCGAGGCGACGACGGAGACAGCGATGCCAACGCGCCGCGCGACCAGACGCCGGCGACCGCGTCGACGAGCGTCGGACAGTTGCACGTCGGCATCGATGTCGAGCGTCGACATCGATCGCTGCAGCCCGTCGCGGAGCTTAGAATCGATCGACATCCACGACCTCCTCTCCGAGCAGCAGGGCGAGGCGCCTGCGGGCGTTGAACACGTGAACCTTGGCAGCCGCGTGCGAGCAACCGAGGATGTGCGCCACCTCTGGGAGCGGGCGGTCTTCGAAGTAGTAGAGAGCCACCGCCGCGCGCTGTTGGGGAGTCAGCCGTCTGATCGCATTCAGGAGGTCGACATCCTGCGCCGCGAGCGTCAGTGGTGGGTTGGCCTGATGCTCGACCGATGGGCGGCGCTGCTCGCGGCGCGCGGCTCGCGCAGCGAGACGGATCGCGACGCGCCGGACCCAAGCTCCGGGTTGCTCGTATCGCGAGACCTTCCTCCAGTGGGTGAGCAGTTGGATGAACGCTTCCTGCGCAACATCCTCTGCGCGCTGACGGTCGTGGACGATGAGGTACGACGTTCGCACGACGTGAAGATACTCGGCTCGATAGAACGAATCGTATCCATCGTCGACGCCCACGGAGGGCTCCTGAGCCCAGGTCGGTGCAGCGGCCTGCTTGCGAACCGCGCGCGACGCTGCGCTCACGCTACTCCTTCGATGGATCGTGGACGTGCCGATCCGAGGTGGCCCGAGACCCGTTACTCCTAACCGTCCACAGACCCGAGACGCCTCGAGGGTTCAGACGATCACGCCAACATCAAGCGCGATCGCCCTCCTTCGAGGAGCTCACTCGGAGGCGCAGCACAATCACGACGATAAGCCCTGCGGCCGCGACGAGGGCGAGCCAACCCCACCACGGGTACGAGCGGGACGGACGGACCGATGCGGGGACGGAGACGGTTCCGCTCGGCGGGGCATCCAGGCGCCAGATTCCGCTCGGTGAGGAGACGTACAGCCGGTCGTCGGGGCCGACGGCGAGGTCGTAGACCGGCTCGCCGAGGACCGTCACCGCGACCGGCCGGGGATCCGCGGCCGGCGGCAGGTCGAGCCGGCGGATCGCTCCGTCCAGGTACGACCCGTAGTAGAGGTCGCCGCGCCAGACGGCGCAGCCTGTCGGGGCGACCTCCTGGACGTGATCGATCACCGGATCGATCGTGCCCTCGGGGCCTCCGGCGCCCATGACGTCGGGCCAGCCGTAGTTACCACCCGCCCGGAGCAGGTTGATCTCGTCGTCGCTCGTCGGTCCGTTCTCGGTCTCCCAGAGGTCACCGGTCGCCGGATCGACGCAGATCCCGAAGGAGTTGCGGTGCCCCAACGTGAACAGCGGGTTGCCGGCGATCGGGTTGTCGGGCGGGACCGAGCCGTCGGGCATCAGACGGAGCACCTTCCCGCCGATCGAGTTCGGGTCCTGCGCGAACGACGGTTCGTGCGATTCGCCGACGGTCACGTAGAGCAGGCCGTCGGCGCCGAACACGAGCGCACCGCCGTTGTGGTAGCGGTTCTGCGAGCCGAGTCCGTCCAGCAGGACCTGCGGCGGGCCCGCGGCCACGTCGCCTTCGGCGCGGAAGCGCACGAGGCGGTTCAGCCCGAGCGTGGGATCGGAGTAGTAGACGTAGATCCACGGCTGCTGGGGGAACCCGGGGTCCACGGCGACGCCGAGGAGCCCGGTCTCCGAGGACGCGTCGACGTCGAGGTGCGCGAACGGCTGCGGGAGCACGGTGCCGTCGGCGGTCGCGACGCGGACGTCTCCGGTCGCCTGCTCGTCGAAGAAGAGCCGCGTCCCGTCGGGTGTCCACGCCATGCTCACGGGCTGTTCGGCACGCAGGAAGCGTGACGGCGCCCCCGTGACCGGCCCGGCGCGCGCCGGCAAGGGTGCGATCGAGAGCAGAAGCATCGCCGATACGAGGGCCGCGGATCGACGCGTCACCTCACCCGAGCGCGCGACGGAGGTCCTCGATGAGATCGTCGGGATGCTCCACGCCCACGGAGAGGCGGATCAGCTCGGGCGGCACCTCGATCGGCGATCCCGCGACGCTCGCGTGCGTCATCGGCCCGGGGACCTCGATCAGCGACTCGACGCCGCCGAGCGACTCCGCGAGGAAGAACAGCTCGGTGCGGCGCGCGACCTCGAGCGCTTCGGCCCCCGAGGCGACCGTGAACGAGACGACGCCGCCGAACCCCGTCATCTGTCGCGCGGCGACGTCGTGCCCTGGATGGGTCGGCAGGCCGGGATAGTACACCTGGTTGACTTTCGGATGGGCGTCGAGGAACGCGGCGATCGCGCCCGCCGACGCGGCGTGGCGTTGCATCCGCATCGCGAGCGTCTTCAGCCCGCGGAGCGCGAGGTAGCTGTCCATCGGGCCGGGCACCGCGCCGACCGCGTTCACCAGGAAGCCGAGCGGCTCGACCAGCTCGGCGTCGCTCGTGACGAGCGCGCCACCGATCAGGTCCGAGTGTCCCCCGATGTACTTCGTCACGCTGTGTACGACCACGTCGGCACCGAGCGCGAGCGGACGTTGCGCGGCGGGCGTCGCGAACGTGTTGTCGACCACGACCTTCGCCCCGCCCGCGTGCGTGACCGACGACACCGCAGCGATGTCGACGATCTTGAGCAAGGGGTTGGACGGGGTCTCCACCCACACGAACCGTGTCTCCGCACGCAGGGCGCCGCGGACCGAGGAGGGGTCGGTCATGTCGCACGTCTCGAACGCGAGCCCCCATGGCCCGAGCACCTTCGCGAGCAACCGGTACGTCCCGCCGTAGACGTCGTCGGCGAGCAGGACGTGATCGCCCGGACGGAGCGTCAGGAGCAGGGTCGTCTC
>JALYLP010000233.1 GCA_030774195.1 Actinomycetota bacterium
CGCCCGGCGCGAGCGACCTGAAGATCGGTTCGAGCCGATCCCAGACCGGATCGTCGTCACACCCGACCATCAAACAGAAGCCGCGGTCGAGCCCGAACACCCCGCCCGACGTGCCGCAGTCGACGTAGGCGATCCCGCGGCGGGCGAGCTCCTCCGCGCGCTGCAGATCGTCGCGGTAGTAGGTGTTGCCGCCGTCGATCACGACGTCGCCCGCTGCGAGCGCGTCGGCGAGCGACCCGACCGCGTGCTCGGTCGGCTCCCCCGCGGGCACCATCACCCACACGGTGCGGGGCGGCGTGAGCGCCGCGACGAACTCCTGGATCGTTCCGGCGCCGGTGGCCCCCTCGGAGGCGAGCGCAGCGACCGCGTCGGAGGAGAGGTCGTAGACCACACAGGGATGGCCGTCGCGCATCAGGCGGCGGACGATGTTGGCACCCATCCGACCGAGCCCCACCATCCCGAGCTGGGTCGGCGTCGCCGTCGTCATCGGACCCTCCTGTCGCTCTTCGTGCGTCGGAACGTATCCTCGGGTTGGCGTCGATGTCACGGCGCCGGAGGGATCGGCAGCGACATGACCAACGGAGGCCCATCCGACGCCCTGGTGATCTTCGGGATCACGGGCGACCTCGCCCGGCACAAGACGTTCCCAGCGCTCTACCAGCTGGAGCGCCGCATGCTGCTCGAGGTGCCGGTGATCGGATCCGGGCGGACGGAATGGACCGACGCCGACCTGCGCGCGCACGCGCGCGCCGCCATCGAAGAACACGGCCCCCCGGACCTCGAGGCGCTCGGCCGGCTCCTCGCGCGCCTCCGATACGTCGATGGCGACACGAACGACCCGACCACGTTCGACCGTATCCGTGAGGCGCTGGGGGGAGCAGAGCATCCGTTGTTCTACCTCGAGACCCCGCCATCGTTGTTCGCGACCATCGTTCGCGGGCTCGCGGAGGCGAAGCTCACCGATGGGGCCAGGGTCGTGATCGAGAAGCCGTTCGGACACGACCTCGCCTCGGCGCGCGAGCTCAACCGCGAGCTGCTGTCGGTCCTCGGTGAGGACCAGATCTTCCGGATCGATCATTTCCTGGGCAAGGAGCCGGTCCAAGACATCGTGTACCTCCGGTTCGCCAACGAGATGTTCGAGCCTCTGTGGAACCGCGATCACATCGAGTCGGTGCAGATCACGATGGCGGAGCGTTTCGGGGTGGAGGGTCGGGGCCGGTTCTACGACGAGGTCGGATGCCTCCGCGATGTGGTCCAGAACCATCTGCTCCAAGTGCTCGCGCTCGTTGCGATGGAGCCTCTCTCGGGGGGGTCGGAAGCCTTGGCCGACCGTCGCCTCGACGTCTTCCGGGCGATGCCCGCCGCGGACCCCGCGCACTACGTGCGCGGCCAGTACGAGGGGTACCTCGCGGTCGAAGGGGTCGCGCCCGGATCGACGACCGAGACGTTCGCCGCCTTGCGGCTGCTGATCGAGAACTGGCGATGGTCGGGTGTCCCGTTCTTCCTGCGGGCCGGCAAGAAGCTCGCGATGACGGCGACCGAGGTCGACATCCGGTTCCGCAGACCGCCCGCGATCATGCTCGGCGACGGCGTGCGCGCTCTCCGCCATCACAACCACGTGAAGATCCGGATCGGCGAGGACGCGGGTGCGAGCATCGGGCTGCTGCTCAAGAAGCCGGGAGCGCCCGCGACCCAGTCGGTGCATCTGGACCTCTCGTTCGACGAGCAGCTGGGCGAGGCGCCGGGCCCGTACGAGCGCCTGCTGAAGGACGCGATCGCGGGGGACGGCACGCTGTTCCCGCGACAGGACGTGATCGAGGAGACCTGGCGGATCGTCCAGCCGCTGTTGGAAGACCCGCCGCCGGTGGAGCCTTACGCGCCCGGGTCGTGGGGACCGGAGTCGTGCGACGAGCTCGCCGCCGGCGACGGTGGGTGGATCGCGCCGCGCGAGCCCGGACGCCTCTCGGCCTGAGTCATACGGCCTGAGTCACACCGCAGGCGCCGCCGAGGCCCTCCGCAGCAGGTACCAGGCCGCCCCCGGCGGGGTCGCGCCGCGGATCCGTCCTACCGGCTCGAACCACGGCGCGAACCTCGTCGCCATCTCCGCGGGGCTCACGCCGAGGGGAACGGGTCCGTTGCGCCGAGCGAACGCGAAGACGAAGAGCCCGGCTCCCGGACGGGTGAGCGACGCCACACCGGCGGCATACGCGGGGCGTCGACGACGCTCGATCGAGTGGAAGCACCCGATATCGAGCATCAGGTCGAACGGACCCGCGAGGTCGAGGCGCTCGAGCTCCGTCACGTCGCCGAGGATCACGCGGGCGTTCGACACGCCGGCGAGCTTGACCGTCGCACGGTCGATCGCGGCGGGGACGGCGTCGACCCCGATGGCCTCCCACCCGTGCTCGGCGAGGTACCGGACGTTCGTCCCGGTCCCGCATCCCAGATCGAGTGCCCGGCCGGGGGAAGGCGCTGAAGGTCCCTCGATCAGCTCGACCACTTCGGGTGGGGTGACGCCGGTATCCCACGGCGTGCGACCGGTGCGATACATCCATCGGTAGGCGGGGCTCCACCACATCAGCGGAGCGAGGCGCACCGAACGCACAGGACCGACCACGGCCTCGCCTCCAGCCGCTCGTCGGGGATCGGCGCGCCGCAACGGTCGCAGAGCCCGTAGGTTCCGTCCTCCAGCTTCTCCAGCGCTCGGACGACGTCGGCGCGCATCGCGGCGAGCTGCTCGGCCGCGCCCACCTTGTTCAGGCGGTCGACCGCCTCCGTCGTCCCGTCGCCGATCCGCTTGCCGAACGACACGGCGGCGGCGGGGTCGCGGGGAACCGCGGTGAGCTCACCCAGCTCGGCGTCCAGCGCCGAGCGCCGTTCCTCGAGGGTGCTGCGGATCGTGGTGGTGTCCACGTGTCAGCCCGCCGTGAGCTCGTTGTGCTCGCCGGCGTCGACGGTCCCCGTGATCCCGGGCGCGACGAAGATCGTCAGCGCGCCGACCTCGAGGATCGCGTCTCCGGGCTCGGGTTGGGAGGCGAGCACGGCCCGTACCGTCGCGCCGTTCGGCGTGAGCCGGATGTGCGCCTCCGGATCGAAGCGCCGAGCGGCGTTCTGCGACACCAAGAGCGCGTCGTGTGCGCGCGGCGTGAGCTCCACCATGACCGCGATGCTACGCGCGCTCCTGCTGCACCGACCCCCCTGCAGCGGCCCCCGTGCAGCGGCCCCCGTGCAGCGGCCTCAGTGCATCCGCGGGCCGAACAGGATCCAGTCATCGATCGAATCCATGGCCGGCCGCTCATCGGGGTTCCGCTCGGCACCGCGAACGAGCGCTCGCCGGGCCTTCCGGAGGGCTCGGTAGACATGCCGGCGCGATCGCTTCGCGGGGCGCGAACCGCGCTCTTCGATCTCCCGCTGCCGGAGCAGCTCGAGCTCCTCGACGATGTTGGGTCGCATCGCGTCCTCCTTTCGTAACCGACCACATGATGTCACCGGTTACTGGGAGGATACCGGTTCAGGCGTAACCGGTCAAGTGGCTATCTCCGGTGTCGAGGAGTATCCTCGTTTTCGTGGAGACCACAACGAGGCCCGTCAACACCGAGGTCGACACGACCCCACCCGCACCGGGCGACCTGGAACTCGTTCGGGGCTTCCTCTCGCTGCACGATCACGTCGACGGCACGCGAGACTCGCTGCCTCCCAGCTCCGAGACGATCGAGTGGTGGCTCCGCGAACGAGGCCTGCTCACGGTCGACGAGACCCCGGACGACGCGGACCTCCGCTGGGCCGCCCGGGTCCTCGAGGCCCTTCGATCACCGGTGGGCGAGAACATGGGTGAACCGCCGGACCCCGACTCGATCCACGCCCTCGACCGAGCAGCTCGAGAGACCGAGCTCAGCGTCGATTTCGGCGGCAAGGCACTCCGGCCGGAGGCGGCCGGCGTCCGGGGCGCGGTCGGGCGGATCCTGGCCGTCGCGTTCCTCGCCGAGCTCGACGGCTCGTGGTCCCGGTTCAAGGAGTGTTCGAGCCCCACCTGCCGCGCCGT
>JALYLP010000234.1 GCA_030774195.1 Actinomycetota bacterium
GCGTTCCCTTCGGATCCTCGGCGACGGGCTTGCGGTCGGCCTCGGCGTGATCGGCGCGTGGCTCGTGATCCGCGGTATCGCCGGGTAGCCGCTAGAAGACGTACGGTGACCAGGGCGCCGGGTCCCAGGTGAACATCGCGTCGGCGCGGGCGAGCGCCCCGTCCGTGCGCTCCTCCACGAACCCCGCGCGTTGGAGCTGACGGAAGGACGTCCCGCCGAGGTACGCAGCGCCCAGGTCGTTCGCGGAGCAGACGAGGTCGGGACTGGCATCGGTGGATCCGCACACGGCCCCCTCGGGACCGCCCTCGAGCACGTACCCGCCGTCGTTCCAGGGGCAGAACCGGTCGTGCACCTCGAGCACCACCCGTCCCTCGGACGCGTAGCGCCTGCGCCGCAACGCGTCTGCGACGTCCACTACTCGCACCCAGAGCTGATCGGTCAGCGTCGCGTTCAGTCGGCGCGGCTCAGCGACCAGATGCAGGAGCGGCTCGTCGACCGGACGTCCCCAGGCGGCGACGCGAGCGATGAGGTCGACGTCGAGGACGAACCGCCACAGATCCGCATGCGCGGACGGGTTCGCGGCCTGGAGATCGCGCACCTTCAGCACGGACTCGGGGACGGAGGCCGGCCAGTCGTCCTTCACGCGATAGATCACGAACCCGTCGACGCCATCCTCCCCTTCATGCAGCGCGAAGAGCATCGAAGCCCCCTTGTCCGGGTCGCTTTCGTGGTCGTGCCAGCCGTACACGAGCCGCGTCTGGTCCAGCGACATCATCCCGGGCCGCTCGCGCCGGACGGCCTCGTGCACGCGGAGGACGCTCGGCACCGCGTCCTCGCGCGAGACGAACCGCATCGTCCCGGCCGGACGGTACCCACGGACGAAGGCCGCACGTCCGACCAGGACGTCGATCGAGAGCCCGTACGTGGCCAGCCCGTAGCCGAACCGGCCGTAGATGCTGCCCTCCGAGGCGGTGAGCACGGCGATGGGCTCGCCCCGTTCGTGGACCTGCTCGAGTTGGGTCCGGATGAGCGCCGTGAGGATGCCGCGCCGTCGATGGGTGGGTCGCACGCCGACGAACGTCACGTACGGGACGGAGACCTCATCGCCCGGGACCGTCATCGGCATCGTGAACGCCGCGGTGGCGCCGACGATCTCGGGGCCGTCGAACGCCGCGAACGCACGGTCGTACTCGATGAGGCTGCGCTCGCGCTCGACCTCCTCGGGCTTCAGGGTGTCGCTGAACGCCAGCTCGACCGCCGAGAAGTAGGCCTCGAACTCGGGCTCCTCGATCGTGCGGATCTCGACGTCCATGGAGCCGAGCTTACGCGCCGGGCAGGCCCTCGAACACGTCACCCAGGACCGGGGCTCCGGGCGAACGTTCCGGCCACGCGATGACGTATTCCTCCCACCCGAGCATGAGCGGATACAGGTCGAACGGGATGTCCTCCATCTCGCCTTGCGTCCGGTGCTCGCGGAGGGCATCGAGCTTGCGCCCCCAGACGGCCCGGCAATCGACGCTGATGCCGATGGTCTCGTCGGGGACACCACGAGGTTGGAACGGCTGGGTCGGGTCGATCGGGTCCATGCCGCGTTCGCGCAGGATCTCGTTGAACCGTTCGAGCTTGCCGACGGGGAGCGCGTTGTACAGCAGGCGGGCGAAGCCCCCGCCCGCCGATCCTCGTGCGGTGTGGAACGCCTCGGTGGCGGCATCGCCCACCGCGATGTGGTCCTCATGACCCGTGATGCCCTCGGGGCCGAAGGTGATCACGACCTCGGGGCGCGCGGCCAGCAGCAGCTCGACGTAGCTGGCGACGAGCTGTTCCCGAGGAAGCTCCGCCACGTGGCCGTCGGGGTGACGCAGGAAGTGGATCTCGGGCTCGAGCCCGAGCGCCCGCCACGACGCGAGGTCCTCCCCCTCGCGCACCGAGCTGAGGGTGTCGCGCGTCGCGAGGCTCGGATCAGCGATCCGGCCGGCGTCGCCGCTCGTCGTCATGATCACGGTGACCTGGAGCTCGGGATCGTTGGCGTGCAGGGCGAGCGAACCTCCCACGCCGTACGTGTCGTCGTCCGGGTGCGCGAAGACGCCGGCGACGCGCCCGCTCAAGGCAGCACGGGCAGGTCGAGCAGCGGCTCGAGCCCCACCGTCAACCCGGGACGCACGAGCACAGCCCGCACGGCCATGAGGACGCCGGGCATGAACGAGCTGCGATCGATCGAGTCGTGGCGGATCGTCAGCGTCTGTCCCTTGCCACCGAAGATGACTTCCTGATGCGCCACGAGCCCCGGGAGACGGACCGAATGGATCCGCACCCCTTCGACGTCACCGCCACGCACGCTCTCGAGCGATTCGGCGATGGGACCACGGTACGGCCCGGCCCTCTCCTCCAGCATGCGGCGCACGGTCGCGATCGCGGTGCCCGAGGGAGCGTCGGCCTTCCCGTCGTGATGGAGCTCGATGATCTCTGAAGCCGGGAAGTACCGAGCAGCCTGCGCAGCGAAACGTTGCATCAGCACCGCACCGAGCGCGAAGTTCGGGGCGACGATGACGTTGGACTCGGCGCCCT